>JBBRIY010000361.1:0-3222 GCA_038220215.1 Propionibacteriales bacterium | reverse complement strand
TTGCTGGTGGGCCTTGTGCTGTACGGCTGGTCGATGGCGATGCTCGTGCGCAGCGGGCTCGGCCTCGACCCGTGGGACGTGTTCCACCAGGGTCTCGCCAATCACGTCCCCCTGAGCTTCGGCCAGGTGACGATCGCTGTCGGGGCGCTGGTCCTGCTGCTGTGGATTCCGCTGCGGCAGCGTCCCGGGATCGGGACGGTGCTCAATGTGTTCGTGATCGGTTTCGCCGCGGACGCCGGGCTTGCCGCGATGCCGGCGACCATCGGCCTTCCCTGGCAGATCGCGATGCTGCTGGGCGGTGTGGTGGCCAACGGGCTCGCCGGCGCCCTCTACGTCGGCGCCCGCCTGGGCCCTGGTCCGAGGGACGGGCTGTGGGTGGCGTTGACGAAACGCACCGGCCACAGCATCCGGGTCGTGCGAACCGTCCTCGAGGTCACGATCGTCGCTATCGGCTGGCTGCTCGGCGGTGTGGTGGGCGTCGGAACCGTGCTCTACGCGCTTGCGATCGGGCCTATCGTCCAGTTCTTCATGCCCTGGGTTGAGGTGGGACTGGACACTCCAGCAGGGGAGCCGCCACAAACAGTGTCGTGATCTCGCACCGCGATGCCCGCGGTAGGCCCCTGGTGGCCGAAGCTGACCATCGAGTCGGGAATTGCCGTCACCTACTCCTCTCGGAGCCGCTGAGCTACCTGCTCGTAGGTGGGCGCAGTGGCCGGTCCGACCTTTTCGACGGCCATTGCAGCTACAGCGTTGGCCCATTTGGCGGCGGGAACCGGGGCGACGCCCAGCGCTAGCTGGGCGATGAAGGCGCCGGCGTGGGCGTCGCCGGCGCCATTCAGGTCGACCACGTCGGCGACCACCCCGGGAACCACCACCGGATCGACACCGGGAAGAGCCACCACGCAGCCGCCCGGCCCGCTCCGCACCACCACCCCGCCGCGTGCGCGCTCCCGCAGCGCGCCGGCCGCGTCCACTGCGTCGGACAACCCGGTGAGCGCTGTGGCTTCTGCAGCATTGGAGCTCACCCAGTCGGCGCGTGCCAGCAGCAGCTCGAGGGCGTCCGCAGGCACGGACGCGGCCAACGGACCCGGGTCGAGCAACACGACCACGTCCTCGGCGACGCCGCGTAGCCACGCAACCAGCGCCGTCCGGTTCGAGGGGTGGGCCAGGCTGTAGCCGGTCAGGTACAGGTAGTCGCCTGCCGCGAGCTCGACCCGCGCCAGCGCGGCCGCGTCCAGCCTGGCCTCTGCCCCGGGGGACGTGATGAACGAGCGCTCCCCGTCGTCCTCCACGATCACAACAACCAGTCCCGTGTCGCAGCCGGGGAGAGTGGGCTGCAGCACGTCGATGCCTTCCGCGGCGAGTGCCATCCGCACCTGGTCACCGCGGGGACCGGTGCCGTGCATCCCCGCGTAGGCCACCGGCAGCCCCTGCCGCGCGGCCGCCACCATCACGTTGAACCCGCCCCCGACAAGCTCTGACGCCATCCTTGCCAGCACGTCGCCGCCACGAGTGGGCGCTACTGGCACCTGCAGGACGAGGTCGACGACGGCATTGCCCAGGTGCACCAACCTGCTCATCGGGTACCGTTCCGAAGCGCCAGCAGACCGACGGAAAGAGCGTCCAGGTCGAGCCACGGGTTGGACGCAGCAAGCCGGGCGACGGCGTTGGCGGGGAATCCTGCCGGCCCCGCCAGCGCCCCACTCATGGCCCCGGCCATGGCGGCGATCGTGTCGCAGTCGCCACCGACCGACGCGCCCAGGCGGCAGGTGAGCCACGGGTCCTCGGGGTGCAGCGACCAGAGCGCGAACGCGGCCGGGACGGATTCCTGCGTGGCGAGGCTGGTGCCGACCAGCCGCTGCACGAGGTCGCAGGCATCGGCGTCGGCCAGGCCGGCCACCAGTCCGATAGCCCACCGGATCCTTGACGCCACATCGGCGCCGGCCACCCAGCGTCCCTTGTGCGATCCGGCAGCGGCCGCAGCGAGCGCCTGATCCACCGCCGCGCCGAAACCCAGCCCTTCCACGCCCGCACTGACCGCTGCCGCCACTGCCGACGCCCCGGCGAGGGCGATGCTCGTGTTGTGCGTGACCCGGCTCGCGGCCTCCACGGCTGCGACCAGGGTTGCCGTATCCGGCGGGGTAGCGATCCCGACCGGGGTGATCCGCATCGCTGCGCCGTTGGTGTCGCCGTTGCGTCCGGTGGTCTCGACGTCACCGCCGGCCAGCAGGTCGGCGAGTGCGCGCCGGGTGGACGGGCCCAGCAGGTCGAGCGAGCCTCGGTCCCGCATCTCGGCCTCCCAGGCCTGCAACCTGTGGGCGAGCTCATGGGGATCGACCAGCCCGCCGCCGGCGATCAGCACTCGGGCGAGGATGACCGCCTGCTCGGTGTCGTCGGTCACCTGCCCGGCGGCCATGCCTGCGGCGATCGGGTGGTCCGGCGGGGCTGGTTCGAAGCCGGCTAGCAGCGAACCGTACCCGTCGACGATCTGGGCCCGCGACAACAACTGCGTGGGCATGCCGAGGGCGTCGCCGATCGCGAGCCCCAACAGGGCACCGTGCGCCCGCTCACCGGTGGTCGTGGCGGTTGGCCCGTGACTCCCTCTCGCTGCACTCACCGGCTCGTGGACGACCTGATGCCGTCGCCAAGCGCGAGGCCCTCGGCGAGGTCGACCACCCGCACCAACGGGGCGTAAAGATCCATCAGCTCCAGGGCCTTCGCGTGCGTGTTGTCGTCGAGTCCGGCGCAGGCGTCCTCGACCACGAGAACCTCCGCACCGGCGTCCGCCGCCTCGAGAGCCGTGGAGAGCACGCAGCAGTCGGTGCTCACCCCACACAGGACGAGGCGTCCGCCGGGAGCGAGCATTGCGGAGAGCTGCCGCCACTTGCTGAAGGTGGGCGCGCTCAGCGTCCGTCCGGCAAGGTCGGCAAGCTCGTCGACGACGTTCCACAAGGGCGCGTCGGGCGGCTGGAGGGCGAAGGGCCACTGCGCGTAGTACGGGCGCCACGCACCGGTCGGTTCGGCCGGTGCGACGAAGCGGGTGAACACGGTGTTCGCACCAAAAGCCGTAGCCAGCTCGCGGATCGGCCCCACGACGTCGGGGAACCGCGGCGTCCGCCACGGGCTGTCGGCTGCGGCAAAGACGTTCTGCATGTCGATGGCCGCGAGCAGGGTCGTCGCCAACACGGTCCCGGGGGGCATCAGATCGCCTCCGGCGCCTTC
>JBBRIY010000360.1:0-3227 GCA_038220215.1 Propionibacteriales bacterium | reverse complement strand
TTGGCGCTGTCGAGCTCGCCCACGACCTGGTCGAGTTGGTCTTCGTCACGTCCGACGCCCAGCTGCTGCACTTCCCTGCCAGCGGTGTCCGCCCGCAGGGTCGCACGGGTGGCGGCATGTCCGGCATCAAGCTCGACCGGGCCGCGAAGGTGGTGTTCTTCGGGGCCACACCCACCGCCGATTCCTCTGTCGTGACCGTCGCCGGTTCCTCGGCCGCACTGCCAGGTACCGACACCGGGAGCGTCAAGGTGACACCGCTGGCCGAGTACCCCGCCAAGGGCCGCGCCACCGGCGGCGTCCGCTGCCAGCGCTTCCTGAGGGGCGAGGACACCCTGCAGCTCGCCTGGGCCGGACCGGACCCGGTGATCGCCGCTGCTGGCAGCGGCACGCCGATCGACCTGCCGGCGCCGGACCTGCGCCGCGACGCTTCCGGTGTGCCCGCAGCCCAGCCGATCGCAGCAGTGGGCTCCCGGTATCACTCCTGAGCGGCCCGCTGTACTGCGGCACGTCGAACCGATGCGGACGCTTCGGGCAGCTGGTTAGGGTGGTGCCCGTGAACTCCGATTTCGAGGACCTCCTGTCCGTCAATCGCCGGTACGCCGCCTCCGCTCCCAAGAACTTCGACGGCATCGCCCATGCCGGCATCGCCGTGGTCACGTGCATGGACTCCCGGCTGCAGCCGCTGGAGATGCTGGGCCTGTTCGTGGGAGAGGCCAAGATCCTGCGCACCCCGGGTGGACACGTCACCCCCGACGCCCTGATCGGCTGCGTGCTGGGAGTCAACCTGTTGCAGGTGAACCGGATCCTGGTCGTCAGCCACAGCCGGTGCGCCATGGCGTCCGGCACCGACGACGACATTCGGGCCCGCGTGGCCGAGGTGAGCGGACGCGACGCCTCAGCCCTGGTGGCGGACGCCGACCCGGACCAGGTCGGCCGCCTCCGCGCCGATGTGGCGACGCTGGCCAACCATCCGCTGATCAGCGGTCTGGCGGTGGTCGGCGGCTTCCACTACGACGTCGACACCGGGCTGCTCGAACAGGTCTGCTGAAGCAGCTCACACGTCGATGCGCTGGGAGTCCAGCGCGTAGGCGCCGGCGATGATGAACTCCTTGCGGGGAGCGACGTCGTTGCCCATCAGTTTCTCGAAGGTGCCCTCGGCAGCCAGCGCGTCGTCGACCGTCAGCCGGCGCAGCGTCCGGTGCTTCAGGCTCATCGTGGTGTCAGCGAGCTCGTGGGCGTCCATCTCGCCGAGGCCCTTGTAGCGCTGCGGCTCCTTGAACGACTGCCCCTTCTTCGTCAGCTCCGCGAGCTTCCTGCGGTACTCGGCGTCGTTGTAGGTGTAGATGTACTTCTCCTGGCCCTTGCGCGGGCTGATCAGCTCGAACCGGTGCAGCGGCGGCACGGCCGTGTACACCCGGCCCGCCTCCACCAGCGGACGCATGTACTTGAAGAACAGCGTGGCGAGCAGCGTGCGGATGTGGGCGCCGTCGGAGTCGGCGTCCGCCATGAAGATCACCTTCGAGTACCGGGCAGCCTCGAGGTCGAACGTCCGCCCGGAACCGGCACCGACCACCTGGATGATCGAGGCGCACTCGGTGTTCTTCAGCATGTCGCCGACCGACGCCTTCTGCACGTTCAGGATCTTGCCCCGGATCGGCAGCAAGGCCTGGAACTCGGAGTCCCTCGCGAGCTTCGCAGTGCCCAGGGCGGAGTCGCCCTCAACGATGAACAGTTCGGTGCGGTCCAGGTCGGTGCTGCGGCAGTCGGCCAGCTTCGCCGGCAGGGTGCTCGACTCGAGCGCGTTCTTGCGCCGCTGTGCCTCCTTGTGGGCGCGTGCCTGCAGACGGGTCCTGGACGCCGCGACAACCTTCTCCATGACCGCCCGCGCCTGCGTACGGGTGGCGGCTTTCGTCGAGGTCAGGAACTCGGTGAGCTCCCCCTCCACGATCCGGGTGACCAGGCGGGTCACGGGCGGCGTGCCGAGGACCTCCTTGGTCTGGCCCTCGAACTGCGGCTCGGCGAGGCGCACGGTGACCACGGCGGTCAGCCCCTCAAGGGCGTCGTCCTTGATGATCTCCTCCCCCGCCTTCAGCAGCCGCGTCCCGTCGAGGCCGCGCAGGAAGGCACGGGTGAGGCCGCGTTCGAAGCCCGCGAGGTGGGTGCCGCCCTTGGGGGTGGCGATGATGTTCACGAACGAGTGGACCTTCGTGTCGTAGCCGGTGCCCCAGCGCAGCGCGATGTCGACGTCCAGGACGCGCTCGACGTCGGTGGCCGTCATCGCGCCCGCGTCGTCGAGCATCGGGACGGTCTCGGTGAACTTGTCGGTGCCACGCAGGCGCACCACCTCGGTCACGGGCGGGTCCGCGGCAAGGTAGTCACAGAACTCGGTGATGCCCCCGTCGTGCTTGAACACCTCGGTGACCGGCTCGGGCTCCCGCGCGTCGGTGACGAGAATCTCCAGCCCCGGCACGAGGAAGCTCGTCTGCCGTGCCCGCGCCAGCAACTGGGCTCGCGACAGCTCGGCGTGGGCGAGGAAGACCTGACGGTCGGGCCAGTAGCGCACCCGGGTGCCGTGGACACCCTTGGCGACCCGGCCCGTCTTGCGAAGTCCGCCCCCGGGTGTGAACGCTGCCTCGGGACCTTCGCCGTCGAAGACACCGGGGACGCCGCGGCGGAAGCTCATTGACCAGGTGGCGCCGTTGCGGTCCACGTCCACATCGAGCCGCACACTCAGCGCGTTCACCACCGACGCGCCGACGCCGTGCAGGCCGCCGGTGGCGTTGTAGCTGCCCGCGCCGAACTTGCCGCCGGCGTGGAGCTTCGTGAAGACCACCTCGACACCTGACAACTTGGTCCGCGGCTCGATGTCCACGGGAATGCCGCGGGCGCGATCGACAACATAGATGCTCCCGTCAGCCTCCAGCCGCACGTCGATCTTCTCGCCGAACCCGGAGAGGGCCTCGTCAACGGCGTTGTCGATGATTTCCCACAGGCAATGCATCAGCCCGCGGGTGTCGGTGGAACCGATGTACATGGCCGGGCGTTTGCGGACCGCTTCGAGGCCCTCCAGGACCAGGAGGTGCCGTGCTTCGTAGTCGCGGCCCTCAGCGGCGGTCTTGGTCGTTGTCACCGCCTGACATTATCTCGGGCGGGTAACACTTCTTTGCATTCGCGTGACGGTGTCGGACCTGGCGTGGCTTTGTCGGAACCGCTGCATACACTGAACA
>JBBRIY010000359.1:0-3230 GCA_038220215.1 Propionibacteriales bacterium | reverse complement strand
ATCGATGCGCCGCAAGCCGTTCAACGACGTCCCCCGACTGATCGCACGACTCGATGATCCCAACGGTGCCAGGGCGTGGCGACTCGACAACCTGGACGTGCAGGGCTGCTTCCTCGACGCGATCACCACGGACGAACTCCTTGCGCGGCAACTGGTGGACCTGATCAGGGAGATCGGCCACAACACCGTCGTCCTCGCCGGCGACTCGCCGCTGACGACCAGCGTGCTCGACGAGCTCGCGCTCACCGAGGCGTTCGACGAGGACCTGCACGGCCGCGAGCCGGGCCGGCCGCCGACCCCACCTCGGAGCGTGGTGGTGTGCCACTCGCGTGCCGGCGACCTGGTGGAACAGTGGCAGGCAAACCGCTCCCCGGGCCTCGGCGAGCCGTTCGCCGTCAGCGCCTCGGAGCAGGACTGGGACCAGTTCCTTTCCAACAACGGTGGCCGGATGACCGTCGTCGTCGCCGAGCCGTTCCAGCCTGACACGCCCTCGCGGGCGCGCCGGCTGGCCCGGCTGAACCCGCACTCGGTGATCGCGTGCCGCTCGCCGTACACCCAGGGCGTCGACCGCACCGATCCGCTCCCCAATCTGGTCACGTTCGGCCCGACGCTGCTGCAGTCCGGGGGGGTTCCCGAGGACTCCTGGACGGTCCTCGCGCGCCACAACCACGATTTCTTCACCGACCCACAGAGCACCCGCCCCGCCTCACGCCCCTGGGGATCGCCCACGGATCCGGCGGAGGCGCGCTTGCCGGACTTCCTGCGCGAGGACACCCTGCGCCAGGAACGGCTGATCCTGCAGCAGGTGGAAAGAGAGCACTTCCGGTGGCTACCGGCCGAGCCGGGGCAGGTGGTCCAGCCGCTGCCCGACGACGTGGTGGAGCGGATCACCGAGGCCGAGCACCGGCGCTGGTGCGCCCTGCGGCTGGCGAACGGCTGGAAATGGGGGCCGCGGTCCAGCGATCGCGCGGAGGATGACCGCAACCGCCGCAATCCCAACCTCGTCGACCTGGCAACCCGCGAGCGACTTGGGGTCTCACCCCGCAGTTCTGCGAGCGAAGCCGAGGTGGCGCAGATCCGGCAGAAGGATCGGGACACCGTCCTGGGAGTCATCGGCCGACTCCGGCTGTGGGGGGTCATCCCGCTGCCGGTGTATGAACGGACCGGGGCCGTCCTGGCGAGACGACTGACGAAGCGGACGTCGTGGGTCGCCCCGTCCGGTGACCAGCTGGTGAGTGAGAGCGGCGACTGGTGGGTCACCGACGAGGACGGGACCAACGGCCGGGGGGTCACCCCGGACGCCTTCGCCCGGACCTACGTCGCCGATCCCGACTCGCCCGACCGCTCCCTGCGGATCGGCCGCGTCGCCGCGCACCCCGCGGTAGGGGGCGAGATCGTGCACACCCTTGAGGGCGACGAGCGAGCCAACCCGGGCGACTGGATCGTTGTCGACGAGCTGGGCACGTCCTGGCCCGTGCCGGCCGCCCAGTTCGACGCCGGCTACCGCCGCCCCTGAGCCGTCACCCTCATGGGGTCAGAGCAGGTGAACTTCCCAGAGGGCTCTGGCGGGTTCACGAAGCGGACGCGACGACCGCCAGCACGGCATCGCCGTACTGCTCGAGCTTCTTCACGCCCACGCCGTTGACCGCCATCAACTCCTCCAGGGAGGCGGGGCGGGAACCGGCGATGCCGGTCAGCGTGCTGTCGGGGAAGACGACGTAGGCCGGGACGGCGGCCGCACGCGCCATTTCGCCACGCCAGGCCCGCAGCGCTTCGAAGAGCCCGCGATCGGCCTCGCTGAGGCTCGCAGCGGCGGCAGAGCGCGATCCGCCCTTGGCACCTGCCGACTTCCGGCTGGACCGCTGCGCGCGGACGACCGTCTCATGTCGCAACTGCACCTGCTGTTCCCCACGCAGGACCGACCACGAAGCGTCGGTCAGCCCCAGGGTGCCGTGGCCGTCGCCGGAGACGGCGAGCAGCCCGCTCGCGAGCAGTTGCCGCGCGACGGCCCGCCATTGCAGGTCGGTGAGCTCCGTCCCGATCCCGAAGGTGGTGAGGCTGTCGTGGCTCCACTGGTCGACCCGCTCGGTGCGCTTGCCGAGCAGGATGTCGATCAGGTGGCCGGCGCCGTAGCGCTGGTTGCGCTCGCGGTGCAGCCGCACGATCGTCGAGAGCAGCTTCTGCGCCGGGACGGTCCCGTCCCAGGCCTCCGGCGGAGTCAGGCAGGTGTCGCAGTTGCCGCAGGGCTCGCTCGGCTCGCCGAAGTGGGCGAGGACCAACTGCCGGCGGCACCCGAGGGTCTCGCAGAGGCCGAGCATGGAATCGAGGTGCTGGCCGAGCAGGCGCTTGTGCTGGGCGTCGCCGTCGGAACCCTGGATCATCTGCCGCTGCTGGACGACGTCGGCCAGGCCGTAGGCCATCCACGCGGTGGCGGGAAGCCCGTCACGACCCGCGCGTCCGGTCTCCTGGTAGTAGCCCTCGATGCTCTTCG
Organism: Propionibacteriales bacterium; assembly: GCA_038220215.1. GTDB lineage: Bacteria > Actinomycetota > Actinomycetes > Propionibacteriales > Propionibacteriaceae > Propionicimonas. Next base: position 739 of record JBBRIY010000359.1, on the reverse strand, counting down.
GCAGGTCCAGGTGCGCGACGAAGCGCACGTCGGGCTTGTCGATGCCCATGCCGAACGCGATGGTGGCGACCATCACCACGCCGTCCTCGCGAAGGAACCGGGTCTGGTTGGCGGAGCGCACCGGTCCCGGCAGCCCGGCGTGGTACGGCAGCGCGGCGATCCCTTCCTTGCCCAGGGCGACCGCAGTCTTCTCGACCGACTTGCGCGACAGGCAGTACACGATGCCGGCATCCCCGTCGTGCTCGGTGCGGATCAGATCGAGCAGCTGCTTGATCGGCTGTTGTTTCGACTCGATCCGGTACTGGATGTTCGGACGGTCGAAGCTCGCGACAAACGTCCGCGCCTGCTGCAGGTTCAGCCGCTCGACGATCTCCCGGCGGGTGGCGGGCGTCGCTGTGGCGGTGAGGGCGATCCGGGGGACGGTGGGCCACCGGTCGTGCAGGACGGACAGTCGCAGGTAGTCGGGACGGAAATCGTGACCCCACTGGGACACGCAGTGCGCCTCGTCGATGGCGAACACGGACACGTCGAGCCGGTCGAGGAAGTCCTTCGTCCGCTCCAGCCCGAGCCGTTCGGGCGCGAGGTACAACAGGTCCAGCTCACCGGCGATCGCCGCTCGCTCGGTCCGCCGCAACTCCTCGGCGGTGACGCTGGAGTTCAGGAAGCCGGCGCGCACCCCCAGGGCGTCCAGGGCCGTCACCTGGTCGTGCATGAGCGCGATCAGCGGCGAGATCACCAC
>JBBRIY010000358.1:0-3238 GCA_038220215.1 Propionibacteriales bacterium | reverse complement strand
GTGTCCTCGGCTGCGATCACGTCTGCCTCGGTCAATGCCCGCAGCAGCGCCGGCGACGCGTCCTCGGTGTTGCCGATCGGGGTGCCGGCGAGCACCAGCAGTCCGGCAGCAGGGGAGTTGTCCACCTCTGCAGTATCCCCGATCCGGACGTCGCTGGCCTTCCGCCGATCCCGTCCACCTAGGATGCAGGGGTGACCGAAGCGGAATGGGGCCCCGGCGGACGGAGGGTGGCGACCCCGGAAACTCCGGAAGGTGAACCGACCCCCACCACGCTCGTCACGCCCCCTGCGACTGGCCCGCGCCACGCGCTGGTGGAAGCGGCCCCCGTCGACGCGGAAGAGCCGGGCCTCGTCGGGTCCGATGATGAAGACTGGGACGAGCCTGCGCCTGTCGCCGGCGTGAGCCCGTGGCGGCGACTGCGCCGGGCGGTGAACCGCGAGGAACTCAGCACCCTCGAACGCCTGCGCGACGGCAAGGCCGAACTCCGCGACCGGCTCGCCGGCTGGGTGGTGACGATCAGCATCACCGTCGTCGCCTTCCTGATCCGGGTGGTGAACCTCGGCTACCCCAACAAGCTGGTCTTCGACGAGACGTACTACCCCAAGGACGGGTGGACGCTGTGGAAGTTCGGCTACGAGAAGGACTGGCCGAGCACAGCGAACGAGTCGATCACCTCCGGCGACGTCAACGTGTTCAAGGACACCGCGGAGTTCGTCGTCCACCCGCCGGTGGGCAAGTGGTTGATCGGATTCGGCGAGCAGCTGTTCGGCATGAACTCGTTCGGCTGGCGATTCATGCCGCTGGTGTTCGGGACGCTGCTGGTGTTCATCACGATCCGGATGGCCCGGCGGCTGTCCCGCTCCACGCTTGTCGGCGCGATCGCCGGCATCCTGCTCACCTTCGATGGGCTGGCGTTCTCGATGTCGCGCATCGGACTGCTCGACATCTTCCAGGCGTTCTTCATCGTCGCTGCCGTGTCCTGCGTCGTGGCCGACCGTGACTGGTACCGCCACAAACTCGCCGACGCCCTCGAGGCCACCGGCATGCCCGATTTCGGTGGCCGGTTCGGGCCGATGATCTGGCTACGCCCCTGGCGGCTGGCCGCCGGGGTGCTCTTCGGGCTGGCGTTGGGCACGAAGTGGAACTCGATCTACGTGCTCGCGGCAATGGGCGTGCTCAGCGTGCTGTGGGACGTGGGTGCGCGCCGGCTGGCGGGGTCTGACTGGCGCAGCTGGTTCGCGCTGCTGGCCGACGGCGGCCCTGCGTTCGTCCGGCTGGTCGTGGTGTCCGCCCTCGTCTACGTGGCGACGTGGTCCGGCTGGCTGTTCACCTCCGGCGGCTACGCCCGCGACTGGGGCGAGAAGAACCCGGACAACGCCTGGACGGTGCACCTGGGAACGATGTGGGCGTCGTTCCTGCACTACCACCAGGAGATCTACAACTTCCACACCGGCGACTACATCAACACCCTGAAGCCGCACCCCTACGCAGCCCCGCCGATCGGTTGGCTCGTGATGGCCCGCCCGATCGGCATCGACGCCGTCAACGACATCAAGCCCGGTGTCGACGGCTGCCCGGCGGGCACGGAAAATTGCATCCGGGTGATCTCGGGCATGGGGACGCCGATCCTGTGGTGGATGGCGGTGCTCGCCCTGATCGTGGGGATCATCTGGTGGCTCGGCGGCCGAGACTGGCGTTTCGGGGTGCCGGTCATCGCGGCACTAGCCACCTACCTGCCGTGGTTCGCCCCCGGGGGACGCTCACTGTTCTTCTTCTACGCGATCTGCATCATCCCGTTCACCGTCACGATCCTCGCCATGGTTTTCGGGCTGATCATCGGGCCGGCGGACGGTCCGCACCGTCGCCGCGGGGCGATCATCGTCGGGGTGGCGGTCGCCCTTGTCGTGGCCAACTTCGCCTACATCTATCCGGTTCTCACCGACCAGCTGATGCTCTACAAGGACTGGTTGGCCCGCATGTGGCTGCGCTCCTGGATCTGAGGAAACACCGGTCCAAAAAATAGTCGATCCGGGCCGCCAAGATCGCGGATCTCACCAGAAGTTCTTGCCCGCTCCCCCACGTCCGCGCAGCAATAGAGTTCGCCACGGCCGCTCGGCTGCTCGCGAAGGGAAACTCATGGCTCTGTGGACGCTGCACGGTAACGGCATTCTCGAACCGGGGGCGGTCGTCGCCCCGGATGAACGCCTCGGTTGGGGCAAGATGTTCGGTCTGGGTTCCCAGCACGTGGTGGCCATGTTCGGCGCCACGTTCCTGGTGCCCCTGATCACTGGCTTCCCGATCCCGGCAACGCTGTTCTTCAGCGGTCTCGGCACGATCCTGTTCCTGGTGATCACCCAGAACAAGCTGCCCAGCTACCTGGGCTCCTCGTTCGCCTTCATCTCCCCGGTGATGGCGTCGAAGATGGACGGCGACATCGGCAAGGCATTGTTCGGGATCATGCTCACCGGCATCCTGCTGGCGATCGTCGGCGCCGTGGTGCACCTGGCCGGCTCGAAGTGGATCGACGCGCTGATGCCCCCGGTCATGACCGGCACCATCGTGATGCTGATCGGCTTCAACCTCGCGGGAGCAGCCTGGGGCAAAGCCAACAACTCGGGCTTCTGGGCCGCCCCGGTCACCGGCTGGATCACCCTGATCTCCATCGTCTTGATCACCGTGCTGTTCAAGGGCCTGATCGGACGACTCTCCATCCTGCTGGGCGTAGTGGTCGGCTATATCGCGGCACTGTTCCAGAATCAGGTGGACTTCGCGCAGGTCGGCGCGGCCGGCTGGTTCGGCTTGCCTGCTTTCCAGCTGCCGACGGCCGACTTCGCCGTCGCAGCGCTATTCCTCCCGGTCGTGCTCGTACTGATCGCAGAGAACGTGGGCCACGTGAAGTCGGTGGCCCTGATGACCGACCGCAACCTCGACAAGTCGATGGGCCGGGCACTGCTGGCCGACGGTGTCGCGACCACCCTCGCCGGCCTGGGCGGCGGCTCCGGCACCACCACCTACGCGGAGAACATCGGCGTCATGGCAGCGACCAAGGTGTACTCCACCGCGCTGTACTGGATCGCCGGCGGTATCGCGATCCTGCTGTCCTTCGTCCCGAAGTTCGGCCAGGCGATCGCCACGATTCCTGCGGGCGTGATCGGCGCTGCCGGCACCGTCCTGTACGGCATGATCGGCCTCCTGGGTGCCCGCATCTGGATCGAGAACAAGGTCAGCTTCACCAACC
>JBBRIY010000357.1:0-3252 GCA_038220215.1 Propionibacteriales bacterium | reverse complement strand
CAGCGGCAGTTCGGGGTCCCGCTCGTAGGCTTCGGTGATCCGGTTCAGGAAACGCGCCCGGATGATGCAGCCGCCGCGCCAGATGCGGGCCATCGCGCCACGATCGATCGCCCAGCCGTACTTCTCGCTGGCCGCGGCGATCTGGTCGAACCCCTGCGAGTAGGCCACCACCTTGGACGCATACAGCGCCGAACGGACGTCGTCGATGAACTGCTCGCGGTCCGTGATCGCCCACGGCTGGGCGTCACCCGGGAGCACCTCGCGGGCCAGGGTGCGCTGGGCGATCGAGCCGGAGAGGGCGCGGGCGAACGTCGCCTCGGCGATGCCCGTCACCGGGACACCGAGATCGAGTGCGCTCTGCACCGTCCAGCGTCCGGTGCCCTTCTGCCCTGCCGCGTCCACAACGATGTCGATGAACGGCTTCCCGGTCGCCGCGTCCACATGGTGCAGCACCTCTGCGGTGATCTCGATCAGGAAGGACTCCAGGTCACCGGAGTTCCATTCGGAGAAGATGTCGCCGAGCTCGGCCGGGTTCGCTCCGAGCCCCTGGCGCAGAAGGTCGTAGGCCTCACCGATGAGTTGCATGTCGGCGTACTCGATGCCGTTGTGCACCATCTTGACGAAGTGGCCGGCCCCGTCGGGTCCGACGTGGGTGCAGCAGGGGACGCCGTCCACCTTGGCCGCGATCGTCTCCAGGAGCGGCCCGAGGGAGGCGTACGACTCCTCGGTGCCGCCGGGCATGATCGCCGGGCCGAGCAGGGCGCCCTCCTCACCGCCGGAGATGCCGGCGCCGACGAAGTGCAGGCCCAACTCGCGCAGGGCTGCCTCCCTGCGGATGGTGTCGGGGAAGTGGGAGTTGCCGCCGTCCACCACGATGTCGCCCGCCTCGAGGAAGGGCAGCAGGGAGGTGATGGTGGCGTCGGTCGCCTCACCGGCCTGCACCATGAGGATGATCCGGCGCGGACGCTTCAGGCTGGCGACGAACGCGTCGACGCTCTCGGTCGGCCCGAAAGACCCGGTTGTGCCGTAGGCGGCCATCAGGTCGCGGGTGCGTCCCGGCGTCCGGTTGAACAAGGCGACGGTGTAGCCGTGGCTGGCGAAGTTGCGGGCGAGGTTGCTGCCCATCACGGCCATCCCGATCACGCCCACGTCGGCAATCGGCTCGGTCACGGTGTGTTCGGTGGGGACGGTGATGGACATCGATGACTCCTGGCGCAGGCGGGTGACACGAGAGGCCGATTGGCCGCGGAACTCCAATCAACCAGCGTGGCACGTCTTGCGCCAACAGTTGCCGCAGGTTGCAGCGACGATAACCTGACAGCGTGACGGATCAGCCGCGCACACAGGTCACCATCTACGACGTCGCCGAGGCCGCCGGGGTGGCACCCTCGACCGTGAGCCGCACCTTCGCCCGTCCGGGCCGTGTCAACGCGGAGACCGCAGCCCGGATCCGCCAGATGGCAGAAGACATCGGCTACCGCGCGAACCCTGTGGGCCAGGCCACGCCCACCTCGCAGACTCACCTGCTCGGGCTGATGATCTCCGACGTCGCCAACCCCTTCTACTCACAACTGATCCGTGGGGCCCAGATCGCCGCCAGCCAGGCGGGCTACGAGATCCTGCTGGCCGACTGCAGGGAGTCCGGCACGCGCGAGCGGGCAGCCCTTGAACGCCTGGTGCCGGTGGTGGAGGGCTTCGTCATCGGAAGTTCGAGGATGACCGACTCCGCGCTGCGGACGATCGCGAAGCAACGTCCCATGATCGTGCTGAATCGTGCCTTGCGGGACGTCCCGAGCGTCGTCACGGACAACGCCGGCGGCATGCACGCAGCGGTCGACCTGCTGCGGGAACTCGGCCACGAGTCCGTGGTCTACGTCGCCGGTCCCGAAGCCTCCTGGGCGGACGGCGTCAGGTTCCGCGCGCTCCGCGACCACGGGACATCCAGCGGGCTGCACACCCACAAGCTGGGGCCGTTCCTTCCCACCTTCGAGGGCGGCATGGCAGCAGGACGGGTGATGCTGGAGAAGCCGCCGACAGCGGTGATCGCCTACAACGACCTCATGGCCATCGGCGTCATGCACGCGCTGATCACGTCCGGGCTCAAGGTGCCCGAACAGGTCAGCATCATCGGCTTCGACGACATCCTCACGTCCCAGCTGGTCCTGCCGACGCTCACCACCGTTGCCGCACCGATGCGTCAGATGGGCATGACCGCCGTCAACAACGTTCTTGCGATCATCAAGGGCGCGAAGCACGGCGGCGGCGAGGCATTGGTGATGCCCACCCAGCTCAAGGTCCGGGGGTCGACTGCTCAGCGCAGGCGGAAGAGGGTCTCGCCCGCGTTGGGCACCACCATGGTGTCGGGGTCGGCTTCGTAGGCGGCGAGGTCGAAGTCCTCCGGGGCGATACAGCCGAGGTTCGCCTTTCGAACCTTTTCTGGCGGGATGGACGTGACCAGCGTCACCTTGACGCGGCACTTCTCGCCCTGGATCTCGTCGTAGGTACCCGCGCCGCGCAGGTGGGTGCTGTGCGCCAGGACGCCCCAGTGGATGCCGGAGAACCTGTCCCACTGCTTCACGAAGTAGTCGCGGCAGTGGTATCCGATGTCGTAGATCTCGGTATGCACGAAGGAGATCTCCTCCACGTGCGGCGCGTAGAGGATGACCTCACCGCCGTCGGCAACGACCGGCTCGAGCTTGTAGAAGCCCTTTGCCGCCGTCCAGATGTCCGCGTACTTCTCCGGAATGATCGACACCACCCGCTTGACCGGCGCGTCGAGATAGCGCACGTGGGTCTTCGCAGAGATTAGGGCGGACGCAGCCCAGGCCGCCTCCGGAGCCCCGAAGGACGCAGCGTGCAGGTCGTAGCTGCCGGACTTGGCGACGACGCACAGGGCCAGCCGACGGCTGGGGATCATCGCCGCGGCCTCGTTGATCAGTGCGCGGACGGGGGTGATCCCGAGCGCACCGATGATCTGCGCGCTGGTGATCAGGGCGCCGACCCAATGGGTCAGGTCGATGATCTGCTGGCCGGCGATGCCGGGGAAGAAGTATTTGTTGCCGCCGGAGAAGCCGACTACCTCGTGCGGGAAGACCGGACCGATGACGAGGGCGACGTCGTGGTCGACGACCACGCGGTTCAGGGCCACCTGCGCCTCGACGGCGAGGAGCCCGCCGCTGAGTTCGGAGACCCGTTCCGCGCTGATGGTGCCGAGGGTGACGAAGGTCTCGGGCTTCTCCCATTCGTGGTTGA
>JBBRIY010000356.1:0-3253 GCA_038220215.1 Propionibacteriales bacterium | reverse complement strand
GCGCTCGGCCCAGCTGCTCGGCATCCACCTCGATCACTCAGCGGCTGTCGAGATCGCCTCGCGGTCCCGGGGCACGCCCCGCATCGCGAACCGGTTGTTGCGCCGCGTCCGCGACTACGCCCAGGTGAAGGCCGACGGCCTGCTCACCCGCGACGTGGCCAATGCTGCGCTCGAGCTCTACGAGGTGGACCCGCTGGGCCTCGACCGTCTCGACCGCGCCGTGCTCGACGCCATCTGCCGCGGTTTCGGCGGTGGTCCGGTGGGACTGTCAACGATCGCCCTGGCTGTGGCGGAGGAGACCGAGACCGTCGAGGAGGTGGCCGAGCCGTTCCTGGTGCGCGAGGGCTTCCTGATGCGCACCCCGCGCGGACGGGTGGCGACCCAGCGGGCCTGGCGGCACCTCGGACTGACTCCTCCGGCAGGGATGAACGGGCAGCCGCCGGTCGCACCCGACCTGTTCAGTGGCTCGGAGTGAACTCACAGCTTCCGATCAGGCCGCGAGCGGGTCGCCGAATGGGTAAACCACGGAGTCGGCGCTAGGCTCTGAGGTCGGCGGCACTGCCGCCCCCCAAACGCGTACCTGTGAGGATTCCCAATGGATTTTGGCACAATTGCGATGATCGCCCTCATGGGCGGGGCCGTGTACTTCCTGATGATCCGCCCGCAACAGAAGCGGACCAAGGAAACGGCCGCCCTGATGAGCTCGCTGGAGCCCGGGTCCCGCGTCATGACCATCAGCGGCATCGTGGGCACCATCAAGTACCTCGGCGACAAGCAGGCGATCCTTGAGGTCTCACCCGGCGTCGAGATCACCATGGACAAGCGGGCCCTGAGCACGCAGCCGGTCGTCGATGAGTTCGAGTACGCCGACGACGCCGAGCCGCAGCTCATCCCCAACGACGCCTCGGCCATCACCGGTGAGATCACAGCCACCGAGGTCGTCGAGACCACCGAGGACGCCACGTCCGACGAGCCCAAGGACGGGCCTACCGACGGGCCCACCTGGGACGCCCCGCCGACCACCAAGAACTGACCAACAAGGCAAAAGTGGCTACCACAAGCAGGAAACACACCCACCCGCTGCGCACGCTGGTGATCCTTGGGCTCGTGACCGCGGCGCTCTACGGCCTGATCGCGATCTCTGGCGTCTGGACGCCGAAGCTCGGCCTCGACCTTCGCGGCGGCAGCACGATCACGCTGACGGCCTCGAACTCCACCGGCACCGGCACGGTGGACCCGAAGAGCCTCGAGCTGGCCCGCACGATCATCCAGCAGCGCGTGGACGGCTACGGCGTTGGCGAGAGCGAGATCACCACCTCCGGTGACAAGCAGATCATCGTCTCCGTGCCGAACGTGCAGAAGGATGACCTCCTCCGTCTGGTGGGCACCACCGCCCAGCTGTACTTCCGGAAGGTCTACTCGGCCGAGGCTGCCCAGGGCGCGACCACCCCGACGGCGACGGCACCCACCGAGCCGTCGGCCACAGCGTCAGCCCCGCCGTCGGCGACCGTCTCCTCGGCCCCGACACCGTCGGCGACGACGTCGACCAACAAGCGGCCGCTCCCGGCCCTACCGACTCCCGTGCCCAGCCCACGGCCGACCGCGCCCTCGGGCACGACGACTGCGGTGGCCGACCTGCTGAAGTGGACGCCGACCGAACGGGACAACACCGACTTCACGAACTTCCAGTGCGGCGACCCCTTCCCCGACGTCACCGACCAGCCGCTGATCACCTGCGATGAGACCAAGACCTACAAGTACCTGCTCGGCCCGACCCTGATCCCCGGCAACATGGTCACCAGGGCGCAGGCTGCTGTCCCGCAGAGTTCTGTGGCCTACGTCGTGGACCTGCAGTTCAACGACCAGGGTGGCGCTGACTTCCAGGCCGTGACCGCGCACCTTTCCAGCCAGACCTCGCCGCAGAACCAGTTCGGCATCGTGCTTGACGGCGTCGTGATCTCCGCGCCGTCGGTGGGCACTGAATACTCGGCCGGTATCCCCGGTGGCAAGGCGCAGATCTCGGGCAGCTTCACCCAGAAGACCGCCACGGATCTCGCCAACGTGTTGTCCTACGGCGCACTGCCGCTCTCGTTCGAGGTTTCCAGCGTGGAGAACGTCTCCGCCAAGCTCGGTGGGGACCAGCTGCAGGCAGGCATCCTTGCCGGCCTGATCGGCCTCGCCCTCGTGCTGGCCTACAGCATCCTCTACTACCGAGGCCTTGCCCTCGTGGTGTCGCTGTCGCTGGTGATCGCCGGTGTGCTCACCTGGGCGCTCATCGTCCTGCTCGGCCAGAGCCTCGGCCTCGCGCTGAACCTCCCCGGCATCGCTGGCGCGATCGTCGCCATCGGTGTCACAGCGGACTCCTTCATCATCTACTTCGAACGGATCCGGGACGAGGTGCGTGACGGCAGGAGCCTGCGCAGCGCCATCGAGACCGGGTGGGTCCGGTCGCGGAAGACGATCCTTGCCGCCGACTCTGTCTCGCTCCTCTCGGCGTTGGTGCTGTTTGTCCTGGCCATTGGCGCGGTCAAGGGCTTCGCCTTCACCCTCGGCCTCACCACCCTCATCGACATTGCGGTGGTGTTCTTCTTCACCAAGCCACTGATGACCCTGCTGGGGCGCACGAAGTTCTTCGGCGAGGGCCACAGGTTCTCCGGATTCGAGAAAGAGCACATGGGCACCAGCACACCTCCGCTGCACAGCAGCCAGCGACGCGGAGCGGCCACCGTGGGAGGTGAAGCATGAGCGACCACGAGAACCTCGACGTCGTTGGGGCTTCGGACCAGCCGACCAGGAAGATGGGGATCGCGCACCGGTTGTACACCGGGGCCATCTCCTACGACTTCGTCGGCAAGCGGAACCGGTGGTACCTGATCTCGGGCATCGTGATCCTGATCTCCATTGCCGCACTCGGCTTCCGTGGCATCAACTGGGGCATCGAGTTCACCGGGGGCGCCGACTTCCAGGCCCCGGTACAGGTGACGGCGACCACGATCAACGACGTCCGCACGGCAGTCGCCGCACTCGACATCGCCGGCGACGACCTCAGCGTCACCACCATCGGCGACAACACCGTCCGGGTGCAGACCCAGACGATCACCACCGACACCGAGGTGACAGCTGTCAAGGCTGCGATCGCCACGGCCGTCGGCGTCGCGCCCGACTCGGTGGCCTACTCCCTGATCGGTGCCTCCTGGGGACAGCAGATCAGCTCCCAGGCGCTGATCGCACTTGGCGTGTTCCTCGCCCTGGT
>JBBRIY010000355.1:0-3290 GCA_038220215.1 Propionibacteriales bacterium | reverse complement strand
TGGTGGGCCTAACTGGACTTGAACCAGTGACCTCTGCCTTATCAGGGCAGCGCTCTAACCGTCTGAGCTATAGGCCCGCAACTGCGGGAACACGCAAGAGAGAAACTTACCGACTCCGGCCGACAGGCTCAACTTGAGGCGTGTCGCGGATGCGGTGGGGTCCGCTCAGTCCTCGGCGAGGGTGAGCTCGAGGCCACCCAGGATGTTGGCGCTGAGGTTGTACAGGAACGCGGCGAGAGTGCCCAGCGCGGTGCTGATCACCACGTTGATCACGGCGAGGAGTGCAGCGATGCCCAGCACCTTGTTGCCGTTGACGTAGTCCTCGATGCGCCAGGTCTCGGTATTGCCCGGGTTCGAGATGATGTTCACGATCGCGGCGTTGATGGTCTCGAACAGCCCGGAACTCGTGATGACGTACCAGAGCACCGACGTGGCGATCCAGAACATGATCCCGAAGGCGATCGAAAACAGGAACGATGTCTTCATCACCGACCACGGGTCCACCCGGGACAGCCGCAAGCGTGCCTTCCTGGTGCGCCGTAGGCTGGACGACTTCGGCTTCGGCGCTGCAACACCGGACGCGGCGGCGGCCGAAACCGGCGCTGCAGGAACCGCAGGCGCCGTAGCCGTGGTCAGGAAGCTGTCGGGAGCCGAGTCGAACGCCGGTGCAGCGAACGGTTCGAAGGCGGGACCGGCCGGCTTGACCGGCGCCTCCGGCTTCTCGGGCGCAGAGATGATGGCCGTGGCTTCCTCCTTGACCGTCGGCGCCGCCTTCACGGCGGGCTTTGAAACAGGCGTCTTGGCCGTCACCGGCGTTTTCGCCGTGGTTTCGCTATCGAACGGCCGCACCTTCGCCGAAGGCTTCGTCTGAGCCTGGGGAGGCTCGGGCAACGCCGGCGGAGGGCTGTCGTCGGTGATCTTGGGCATCCGCACGACGGTGTCGTCCAGGCCCTTCCCGTTCGGGTCGGCTGAACCGCCGTCGACTCGCCACTGCGGCGCGTCGGTACCACTTGTCGTGGTCTTGCCCGCGGTGCCTGGTCGATCAGTCACCCTTCTCCTCCTCGGCCGTTGGCCCCTCGGCAGCTGTCGCCGCCCCTGGCTCCTGGGGCCCAACGGTACCCTCCGCGGTCACGTCAGGGTCAACCGGAACACTTTCTTCCTCGTCAGCGGTCGATTCGGGGTTGATGGCAATCACCGAAACAGCATCCTCCCCGGTCACGCCCACGAACTTCACGCCCATCGTGTCCCGGCCCTTCGCTGGCACCTCCGCGACGGCGGACCGCGTGATCTGACCGCTCACCTTGATCGCGATGACCTCGTCGGACTCCTGCACGACCAGTCCACCGACCAGGGACCCACGGTCCTCGTTCAGCTTCATGGCCTTGATGCCCAGGCCGCCACGTCCCTGTTGCCGGTACTGGCTGACTGCTGTCCGCTTGGCGAAGCCGCCGTCGGTCACCGTGAACACGTACCGGTCGTCCTCGGGCATGTCCGCCCCGATGATCGACATGCTCAGCAGCGCGTCGTCGCTGCGGAACTTCATGCCCGTCACCCCGGAGGTCGCCCGTCCCATCGGACGCAGCTGGTCGTCGTCGGCACCGAACCGGATCGCCTGGCCCTTGCGGGACACCAGCAGGACGTCGTCGTCAGGGCTGCACAATGCTGCGCCGATCAGCTCGTCGCCGTCCTCGCGGAAGTTGATCGCGATCACCCCGGCCTGGCGCGGCGAGTCGTAGGCCCCCAGGTCGGTCTTCTTCACCAGCCCGTTGCGCGTTGCCAGCAGCAGGTACGGCGCGTCGTCGTACGTGCGCAGCGTCAACACCTCGGCGATCCGCTCCTCCGGCAGGAAGCTCAGCAGGCCCGCGACATGGCCGCCCTTGGCGTCCCGTCCGGCTTCCGGCAACTGCCACACCTTCGCCCGGTACACCCGGCCGAGGTTCGTGAAGAACAGGATCCAGTGGTGGCTCGTCGTCGCGAACAGGTGGTCGACCTCGTCGTCCACCCGCAGGCTCGCTCCGCGCACGCCCTTGCCGCCGCGCTTCTGTGTGCGGTACAGGTCGGTCCTGGTCCGCTTGGCGTAGCCGCCGCGCGTGATCGTGACCACCATGTCGTCATCGGGAATGAAGTCCTCATCGGACATGTCACCGTCGGCGGCGATGATCCGGGTGCGCCGCTCGTCGCCGTACTTGTCGACGATCTCCGCCAGCTCGTCGCTGACGATCTGCCGCTGCCGCTCAACCTTGGACAGGATGTCCTTGAACTCGGTGATCTGGATCTCGATCTCGGCCAGGCGGTCGTTGATCTGCTGGATCTCCATCGCAGCGAGCCGCCGCAGCTGCGTGTTCAGGATGTGCAGCGCCTGCAGGTCGTCGATCTCCAGGAGGTCCTTCAGGCGCTCGCGTGCGGTCTCCGCGTCGCGGGACGCCCGGATCAGCGCCAGCACCTCGTCCAGACGGTCGAGGGCCTTCACCAGGCCACGGTCCAGGTGCGCGCGCTTCTCCGCCTCGTCGAGGCGGTAGGCGGTACGTCGCTGGATGACCTGGATCTGGTGGCGCACCCAGTAGGTGATGAACTGGTCGAGCCGCAGCGTCCGCGGCACCTCGTCCACCAGGGCCAGCATGTTGCACCCGAAGGTGTCCTGCAGCTGGGTGTGCTTGTACAGGTTGTTCATGACCACGCGCGGCTGGGCGTCCCGCTTCAGCAGGATCACCAGGCGTTGGCCGGTACGCGCGGACGAGTCGTCGCGGATGTCGGCGATGCCGCTCATCTTGCCCGCGTTGACCAGCTCGGCGATCTTCACAGCGAGGTTGTCCGGGTTGCACATGTGCGGCAATTCGGTCACCACCAGCTGCGTGCGCCCGGCCTTGTCCTCTTCGATGTCGATGACCGCCCGCATGATCACCGAGCCGCGACCGGTGCGGTACGCGTCCTCGATGCCCTTGCGGCCGACGATCAGCGCGCCGTTGGGGAAGTCCGGGCCCTTGACCCGCTCCATGGCTGCCTCGAGCAGCTCCTCCTTGGACGCCTCGGGGTGGTCAAGGGACCACTGGACGGCCGACGCGACCTCGCGCAGGTTGTGGGTGGGGATGTTGGTCGCCATGCCCACGGCGATGCCGGTGGAGCCGTTGACAAGCAGGTTCGGGAACCGTGCCGGCAGCACGACCGGCTCGGTCTCACGGTTGTCGTAGTTCGGCTTGAAGTCGACGGTGTTCTCGGTGATGTCGCGAACCATCTCCATCGACAGCGGCGCCATCTTGCACTCGGTGTACCGCATGGCCGCGGCCGGGTCG
>JBBRIY010000354.1:0-3305 GCA_038220215.1 Propionibacteriales bacterium | reverse complement strand
GACGTAGACCGGGACCCGGCGGCGTGCCGGAAGCAGCACCTCGGAGAGCGCGATGAATGCTCGGGTGAGCGCCTGGCCCGCGGAGTGCGCGAGCTTGCCGGCACCCTGGACCAGCACGGCTCCAAGACCGAGCACCAGTGGCAACGCCAGCAACTGCACCACGAGGGTGGCAGCGATCATCAGCGTCCAGGTGACCGCCGGTGTCGGTGCGGTAAGACAGTGTGCCGTGCCGGTGAACGACACCTCCGGCACCCATTCGTAGAGCGGGTGTCCGGCATCGAAGCACGCGACGACGGCAACCTTCGGCAGCAGGGTCAGCAGCGGCACGAGGGCCGCGAGGGTGAGCACGGCAGCAGCGATCCGCGACCCGATTCCGGGACGCTTCGACAGCTGTCGTAGTGCTTTCACATCGGCAACGATAGCAATCGTCGCGCTCGGCGCCCTGTCCCCGTCCGGGTGGCAACCCTCCGGACGGCATGAGTCCGGCAGCCGGGCAGTGCGGCTGCCCGCCTTCAGCGGGCCGAAACCTGCGTGCTAGCCTCGGAACATGCACACCAGCATCCGGCTCGCAGTCACGCAGAGCTACGGGAATGCGCCCCTGTGCATGTGTTGTTGTCGTAAGTCCTGACAGTCAACTCCCGATCGCCACTCCCCTGACAGGGGCACGCGGCGGCATCACACCCAGTCTTCGGTCGCGGGACCACGCTGCCACTTTCGACAACTGACCACCATCTCCGTTAAGGACGCCCACCTATGCCTGCCACCCTCACCCCGACGCAGGTCGACCCGCGGGGGCCGCGCTTCGGCGCAGCCGTCACGACGGTTGTCCTCGCCTCGGTCCTGGTCCTCGGGCCGCAACTCGGCCTGCCGCTCCTGATCATCCAGACCTTCGCCTTCGGGGCCGGCTCCCTGCTGGGGCTCCGCTACCAGCCCTACGGCTGGGTCTTCCGCCGCTTCATCCGTCCCCGCCTTGCTGCCCCGGCAGGACTTGAGGACGAACGCCCGCCGCGCTTCGCCCAGACCGTCGGCCTGCTCTTCGCCGCCGTCGCCCTCATCGGCGCGTTCGCCGGGGGGCCGGCGCTGTTCTACGTCGCCGCCGGTTTCGCCCTGATCGCTGCGACGCTCAATGCCGTCTTCAACTTCTGCCTCGGGTGCGAGCTCTACCTGCTGGGTCGCCGCCTGCTCCGCAAGCCGTCGATCGACGGCACTCAGCCCGTCGGCGGTGCTGCACAGTGACCGGGCTCTACGTCGTCGGCATCGCCCTCGTGATCGCTCTCGGCTTTGGCCTGTACCGCAAGGCCGTCGACGGACGGGTGCGAGCGGTGCGCGCGGGCGCGTTGGCGAACCCTCTGGGGCTGGACGCGGACCTGGGCGACACCGCCACCTTCGTCCAGTTCTCATCCGTGGCGTGCGCCCCGTGCCGGGTGACCGCCCGGGTGCTGGACGAGGTCAGCGCGAACACCGAGGGCGTCGCCCACATCGAGATCGATGCCGAGCAGCGCCTCGACCTGGTCGGTGAGCTCGGTATCACCCGCACGCCGACCGTCCTCGTACTGGACGGGAACGGGGTCGTGCGCAGCCGCATGGTCGGGGCCCCGCGACGGCAGGACGTGCTGGCGGCACTCGCCGGCCTGGCGGGCGGCACTCCGTCCAGCATCGCCAACCCAACGGCTGCGTGAGCAGCGATGACAGACGTGAGGACACCAAGATGAGTGCGAACCGCGACGAGGTCTGGACCCGTATCCGGACGGAGGTGACCGCTGACGCCCAGTCCGAGCCGGCGCTCACCAGCTTCCTGCACACCAATGTGCTGGCGCATGCGCGCCTGGAGGATGCCCTCAGCTTCATCCTCGCCAACAAGCTGGGCAGCGAGACCATCACTGCGCTCAGCGTGCGAGAGCTGATCGCGCACGCCTTCGATGACGACCGCAGCATCGGCGTGGCGGTTCGCGAGGACCTGCGTGCCGTGCTGAGCCGCGACCCCGCCTGCAGGGGCTATTCGGTTCCCCTGCTGTTCTTCAAGGGCTTCCACGCCATCCAGGCCTACCGGGTGGCGCACTACTTCTGGACGCACGACCGTCCGGTCCTCGCCCTGTACCTGCAGAGCCGGATTTCCGAGGTCTTCGCTGTCGACATCCACCCGGGCGCCCGGATCGGCAAGGGCATCATGTTCGACCACGCCACGTCGGTGGTGATCGGCGAGACCGCCGTCATCGAGGACGACTTCTCGATGCTGCACGAGGTGACCCTCGGCGGCACCGGCAAGGTCGGCGGCGACCGGCATCCGAAGATCGGCAAGGGAGTCATGATCGGGGCCGGCGCCAAGGTGCTCGGCAACATCCGGGTCGGTGAGGGAGCACGGATCGGTGCCGGCTCCGTGGTCCTGGAGGACGTGCCGCCGTTCACGACGGTCGCCGGCATCCCTGCCCGTCCGATCAGCTACCCGGGGCACGCCCTGCCGGCGCTCGAGGACGACCTGGACGGGGCCACGCGCTCCTGAACCGGCGCCTGTTGCCGCGCTAGCGTGAGGGTGGCGAGGAGGTGTGATGGCAACGGGCGGATTGCAGCGCCGCCTTGGCACCGGTGACGCCATCGCGCTCGGTCTCGCCTCGATGATCGGCGCAGGGGTGTTCGCCGTGTTCGGCCCCGCGGCCAGGGTTGCCGGCAGCGGC
Organism: Propionibacteriales bacterium; assembly: GCA_038220215.1. Taxonomy (GTDB): domain Bacteria; phylum Actinomycetota; class Actinomycetes; order Propionibacteriales; family Propionibacteriaceae; genus Propionicimonas. The sequence continues at coordinate 633 of JBBRIY010000354.1, read as the reverse complement.
CTGCTGGTGGGCCTTGGTGTCGCCGCGGTGATCGCCTACGCCAACGCGGCCGCTTCGGCACAGCTGGCCGCCGTCTCCCCGACCTCTGGCGGCACATACGTCTTCGGCCGGGAGCGCCTGGGTGAGTGGTGGGGCTTCACTGCCGGCTGGTCGTTCGTGGTGGGCAAGACAGCGTCCTGCGCTGCGATGGCCCTGACGTTCGCCGCCTACGTCGTCCCGGCCCCCGGCTGGACGCAACGCCTGGTCGCCCTCGCCGCGGTGCTGGCCCTCGGCGCGACCAACTACGCAGGCATCACCCGGACGGCGCGGCTCTCGCGCATCCTCGTCGCCGTCACCCTCGCAAGCCTCGCCGCCATCCTGCTGGGCACGTGGCTGGCGCCCGGCCCGATGCAGCCCCTCACCTGGTCGGTACCCGGCGGCGCCTACGGCGTGCTGCAGGCGGCAGGGCTGCTGTTCTTCGCCTTCGCCGGCTACGCCCGCATCGCCACCCTCGGCGAGGAGGTGCGCGACCCGCAACGCACCATTCCAAGAGCCATCCTCGGCGCCCTGGCGATCGTCGTCGTCCTCTACGCCGCTGTTGGCTGGACGGCGCTCGCCGCTGCCGGTCCGCAACGGCTGGCGGCCAGCAGCGCA
>JBBRIY010000353.1:0-3313 GCA_038220215.1 Propionibacteriales bacterium | reverse complement strand
GTGCCGCACATGCCGTCAACCGCGCAGGTGTGCACAACCTGGTAGTCGAAGTCCTTCTCCAGTCGCGCAACGGCCGCGTGGTCGCCGGCCAGCTCGAGGTTGGCGATCTCCCGGCTGACGGCGATCCGCTGCCGGGGGGTGAGGGTCAGGTCGCGTGACGGGCAGACCGGCTCGCAGTACCCGCAGGCGGTGCAGCGATCCACTTCGGCATCGATGCTCGGGTTGAGTTTGATGTGCTTGAGGTGGATCTCGGCGTCGTCGGAGATGATCGTGCCGGCGTTCAGAAGCCCGGTCGGGTCGAAGAGGCGCTTGATCTCGCACATCACGTCATACAGCTCGTCGCCGTACTGCCGCCGGACGAACGGGGCCATCACCCGGCCAGTGCCGTGCTCGGCCTTCAGGGAACCGTCGTTGGCGATGACCAGCTCCACCATCTCCTCGGTGAAGTCGATGTAGCGGCGCATCTGCGATTCGTTCTCGAACCGGTCGGTGAGCATGAAGTGGATGTTGCCGTCCTTGGCGTGCCCGAAGATCACCGAGTTCGCGTAGGCGTACTTGTCGAACAGCGCGGTCAGGTCGACGCAGGTGTCGGCCAGCTTCGCCACCGGCACGACCACGTCTTCCAGCAGCGCGGTGGTGCCGCTCTGGCGTGCGCCGGCGACCGAGGTGTAGAGACCCTTGCGGATCTTCCACAGCTGGCCGCGGACGGCCGCATCCTCGCTCAACTTCACAGGGCCGCCGACCGGCAGGGTATCCAGCGTGGGCCCGGCCTCGCGGGTGAGGTGTTCCAGTTCCTCACGGGTGGTGGCCTGGTACTCCAGCAGCAGCGCTGCCTGACGGTCGACGGCAAGATTCTTGATCACCGCGGGGGTGTCGGGGAACGCCTGGCCGACTCGCAGCGACGTGGCGTCCATGAGTTCGAGGGTGGCAGCGCCGGTGGCAACCAGGTCGGGCAACGCCTGGTTGGCGGCATAGAGGTCATCGAAGACCACGAGCGCGGTGTTGACGAAGTTCCGCAACGGGATGGTGCGGTAGGTGGCTGAGGCCACGAAGCCGAGCGTGCCCTCGCTACCGACGATCAGATGGGTGAGGATCTCCGGCACTGTGTCGAAGTCGAGCAGGGAGTTGATGCCGTAGCCCATGGTGTTCTTCATGGAGAACTGCTGGGTGATCTTCGCCACAGACGCCGGGTTCCCGAGCACCCGTTGGCGGAGCTTCAGCAGGCCCTCGTACAGGCCCGGCTCGAGGGCCCGGAGCTTCGCGTCGGCGTCGGCGGCTCCGGTGTCGATCACCGTGCCGGAGGAGAGCACGACCACGACGGACTCAAGGGTCCGGTAGCTGTTCTCCACCGTGCCGCAGGCCATGCCGGAGGAGTTGTTGGCCACGACGCCGCCGATGGTGCAGGCGGCTTCGCTGGCCGGGTCGGGCCCGAACTTGCGGCCGTAACGGGCCAGCCGTGCGTTCAGCTGCTTCACCGTCACACCGGGCTCGACGCGCACGCGCGCCCCGTCGTCGAGGATCTCGACTCCGGTGAAGTTGCGCCGCACGTCGGCCAGCACGCCTTAGGTGCCGGCCTGGCCGGAGAGGCTGGTGCCGCCGGAGCGGAACGTGAGCCCGATGCCCGCAGCGGCGGTGGCCCGCAGCAGGCGGGCCACCTCCTCGGCGTCCCGGGGGGCGACGATGGCAGCGGGGGTCAGCAGGAAGTGCGACGCGTCGTGACCGAGCGCCCTGCGGTCCAGTTCGGACGTGCGCACCTGCGCGCCGTCGGCGACGCAGTCACGCAAGAGCGTGGCCAGTGCCTCCGCTGTCATCGTCGTCGTCACGGGTGAACCACCGGCACCATCCAGGACAACGGACCGGCCTGGAGCACCACGATGACCGTGAAGTAGGCCAGCAGGGCGAGACTCCAGAGAACGACCTTGCGGAAGATGTCGCCCTCCTTGTTCACCATGCCGACCGCTGCTGCAGCGACGGCGAGGTTCTGCGGGGAGATCATCTTGCCCATGACGCCACCGGAGGAGTTGGCCGAGGCCATCAGCACGGGGCTGAGGCCCGACTGTTCGGCAGCGGTCACCTGGAGCAGGCCGAACAGCGCGTTGGACGAGGTGTCGGAACCGGTGATTGCCACGCCGAGCCAGCCGAGGAGCGGGGAGACGAAGGCGAAGGCGCCCACCAGGCCGAGAGCAAGGGCGCTGCCCAGGCTTGCGGTCTGGCCGGAGAGGTTCATCACATAGGCCAGCGCCAGCACCGAGAGCACGGTGATGATGGTGAACTTGAGCTGCTTGAGCGTTGCGACGTAAGCCGCGACGGCGTCGGAGGCCTTCACCTTGTAGACGAAGCACGTGATGATGCCGGAGAGCAGCAGCAGCGTGCCGGTTGCGCGGAGGTGATCGAACGTGAAAATGGTCGACACCGGCTTGCCGGCGTTGTTCAGGATTGTCGAGGCCATCTTCCCGTCCTCGCCGACGGCGTTGAGGCCCGGCCACGGGAACTTGACCTGACCGATGCTCAACAGCCAGGTCTTGACCGCCGGAATCTGGCTGATCGAGAAGACGATGATGATGATCGCGTACGGGGCGATCGCACCCCAGGTGCGACGTCCACCGGTGGCGGTGATCTCGGGGTAGTTGGCCAGGCGTCCGGACTTCAGTGCGGCGGAGTCGGCTTCGTGGATCGCCGACTCTTCCAGCGGGATGGAGTTCTTGGGCTTCCAGAACCGCAGCATCACCAGCACGACAGCAATGGTGACCAGGGCAGCCACCACGTCGGTGATCTCCACGGTGATGAAGTTCGACGTGACGAACTGGGCGATGCCGAAGACGATACCGGCCGTGAGCGCCACCGGCCAGGTCTCCTTGACACCTCGCCAGCCGTCGACAAGGAAGACCAGCACCAGCGGGACGATCGCGGCGACGAAAGGCGTCTGCCGGCCGGCCATCTGGGACAGCACCTGGACGGTGATCTCGGGGTGGGTGGAGCTGACGGCTCCGGCAAGGGTGATGATCGGGGCGCCCATGGCACCGAAGGCCACCGGGGCGGTGTTCGCGAGCAGCGACACGATGGCCGCCTTCATCGGCTTCATGCCCGCTGCCATCAGCATCGCTGCAGAGATCGCCACCGGGGCGCCGAAGCCCGCGAGGGCCTCCATCAGTGCACCGAAGCAGAAGGCGATCAGGATCGCGAGGATGCGCTGGTCATTGGAGACCGAGCGGATCAGCGATCCCAGGGTGTCGAACCAGCCGGTGATGACCGACAACTGGTAGACCCAGATCGCGTTCAGCAGGATCCACATGATCGGGAAGGCACCGTAGAA
>JBBRIY010000352.1:0-3331 GCA_038220215.1 Propionibacteriales bacterium | reverse complement strand
AGCCAGTACCGCAACGCGATGTCCTGGGTGTTGCCCAGCTGCGGGGTGGCCAGCTTCTTGCCGCGGAGCTGCTCGACGGAGGTGATGCCGGGCTTGACCACCAGCGAAGCCCCACCCGAGGTGGAGCCGGCGATGACCCGGATGCCGTCGGTGTGGGACTGGATGTAGGCCGTGACCGTCGGATTCGGCCCGATGTAGCTGATGTCGAGCGAGCCGCTGAGGATGGCCTGAATGACATCCGGGCCGGCATTGAAGGACTTGGTGTTCACCTTGACGTCAAGCTTGCCGAAGCGTTGGGTGAACGTGCCACCGGCGTCAGCGATGAGCCCGGGGGCGTGGGTGAGGTTCGGGAAGTAGCCGATGTTCACCTGGTCAATGGCCTGCGGGCCTGCCGCGGAGGCGGCGCAGCCCGGCAGCAGCAGCGCGGCGACCGCTGCCGCGATGAGGGCGGCGGTGCCGGATCGGTGTTGCTTTCTGGGCATCTGGTCTCCTGATGATCTGCGGGATGCCGCGCGCACAGGAAACCGGAAAGGAGACCGGGCCTGAACGGCCCGGCGGTGATGGTTGCGGGCTCGATCAGCTCCGGCAACACATCTGGAGGCGCACGGCACCGAGCGCGCCAGCAAAGGCGGCAATGGTGGTGTGGCGTCCGGACATGGGCGAGAACCTAGCATGCCTGAGGGACTCAACAAACTCACCAACGGCGTTTCTGGACGCCGTCCGGGGCAGGCTCACTCGCCGGCCGGTGTCGCGACCGTGGCGGCAAAACACCTGGTCACAACGGCGTACCGGTGGACAGGGGGAAGGAGGATTGAAGCCTCCCACGCCCGGCAATTCAACAAGCGTGCGGAGCCGCCTTCGGGAATCGAACCCGAGACCTTCGCTTTACGAGAGCGACGCTCTACCGACTGAGCTAAGGCGGCGCGGCCGGTCGCCCGGCCGAGGCACAACTATAGGGCCAAGCGGCCCTCGGCATGGACTCGGCGCTGTTGGTGACGCCCCGTGGACCGCTGCAGCAGGCTCAGGTGCAGCGCACGCCGTCCGTGGGCACGGCGCCCTTGACCAGGTAGGCGACAACGATCTTGTCGACGCAGGCCGACTTGCCCCCGAAGGTGCCGTGGCCATTGCCCTCGTAGGTCACCAGCACGCCGGAGTCCAGTTGGTCCGCCATGGCCACTGCCTGCTGGTAGGGCGTTGCATTGTCGCCGGTACCGCCGATGACCAGCAAGGGCTTCGCTCCGGCGCCCTGGATGTCCAGCTGACGGGCCGGTCGCACTGGCCACAGCGCGCAGCTGTACTGGGGGCCGAAGTACTTGCCGAAGATCGGCGCCTTGCCAGCGTCCTCTTTCCAGACGACGTCGGCGTGGAGCACACCGGTGTCGGTGTCGGAGTCGAGGCAGCTGATCGCCTGCAGCGAGTAGAACAACGACCCGTAGTGACCGTTCTCGTCCCGCCCGATCAGAAAACTCGAGGCCCTGAGCAGGCTGCTGCCGTTGCCGTCCACCGCTGCAGCGATGGACGTCTCGAGGGTGGGCCAGCCGCGCGTGCCGAAGTACAGGAAGGTGGCGACGCCCGCAACGGCAAGTGACTGAGTGAGCGTCCGGCCACCGGCGGGTAGGGGCCGGCTGTCGAGCCGGTCGAACAACGTGGTGATCGTGTCGAGTACCGCCTGCTTCGACGAGCCGAGTTCGCACTCCTTCTCCGCGCACCAGGCGGCGAAGTTGCCGAGCGCGAGGTCGAAGCCCATCGCCTGGATGACGTCATCGTTGTCGGTGATGTTGACGGCGGCATCGAGTACCAGCCGTCCGGTGTTGGCCGGATAGAGCTCGGCATAGGTGGCACCGATCTGCGTGCCGTAGGAGTATCCGAGGAAGTGGAGTTCCTTGTCACCGACCAACTGGCGAAGCAGGTCGAGGTCCCGCACCGTTTCGACGGTTGAGATGTGTTCCAGCAGCGATCCGCTGTTCTCCCAGCACGACCGCGACAGCTCGTACGCCCCCTCGACCAGCGCGGAGCGCTCGGCGTCATTGTCGGGCGACAGGTCGAGGTTGTTGTACGCATCGGCCTGGGCGTCGCCGTAGCAGGTGACCGGGGTCGAGTCCCCGACCCCCCGGGGATCCCAGCCGACGATGTCGTACTGCTCGAGCCCTCCGGTGGTGAAACTCGCGACCTCATCCTTCCCGGACGCCCCTGGGCCCCCCGGATTGATGAAGAGCGTGCCCAGCCGAGGAGTGCGGGTGGCGGCTCTGCGGCGCAGGGAGAGCGTCACCGCCTTGTCTGCCGGGTTCGCGTAGTCCAGGGGTGCGAGGACGGTGGTGCACTGGGTGCCGTCGGCGCACGCCGTCCAGGTCAGCGACTGAGCGGCGTAGGCCGTCAGGTCATCCCCCGGCAGCCCCTCGACCAGGCCGGGGACAGTCGGGTTCACCTCGGGCAGGACGGGCCGGTCGACGGCCACGCCCGGAACGGCTGAGAGATGGATCCGTGCGGCCGGCTGGGAGGTCGGCGTCGGCGCTGGTGCATCGCAGCCGGTCAACGCCAGCGCGGCGGCCAGGACGAGGGCGCTGAGGCGGAAGGCGGACGGCACCCGCCCAGCCTAGCCACCCTGACGCAGGGCCTTCCGCGAGGCTGGGTTCAGGCGTCGTGGAGGACCGACGGCGCACACAGCTTGCCCAGCGGGCAGGTGAAGCGCTCGGTCGCGACCTGCACGACCACCGAATCCAGGGGAACCACGTGCGCGACCACGGTGCCCGTGCCGTCCGGGGTACCGACAACGGCGCCGACCTGCGGGGCAGCGGCATGGAAGTCGGTGTAGCTCTGGTGTTCGTAGGCCAGGCAGCACATCAGCCGTCCGCAGGCGCCCAGCATCTGGCTGGGGTTGTTCGTGAGGTCCTGGTTGCGGGCCATCCGCAACGATAGCGGTGTGCGCTGCGGGCCCATGGCGGAGCAGCAGAGCTCACGCCCACAGGCCCCGCAACCACCGATGATCGCAGCAGCATCCCGCGCGCCGATCTGGCGCAGGTCGATGCGGGACTGCAGTGCACGGGCCAGGTCGACGAGCAGCGCGCGGAAGTCCACCCGGCCCGGGGAGACGAAGTAGACGACCGACTGCTGATCGAACTCGGTGCTCTGGTCGACGAAGTCCACGCCGACGACGCGCATGGCCAACTCGTGACGTGTGATCAGGGCGCGGGCCACCCCGGCGATCTCCACCCGGCGGATGCGGTTGGCGTTGTCCCGTGCCTCGGTGGCCGGATCGGCAGGCCCGAGGCAGGCCGGCAGGTCCTGCGACCAGTCGAGGTCCGTCGGACCCCACACGCAGTGCGCGAGCTCG
>JBBRIY010000351.1:0-3334 GCA_038220215.1 Propionibacteriales bacterium | reverse complement strand
CTGACATCGCTGAAGCATGCCGGCGGGCCCTGGGAGCTCGGCCTGGCCGAGACCCAGCAGACCCTGCTGCTGAACGGCCTGCGCGACCGGATCGTGGTGCAGGCCGACGGGCAGCTGAAGACCGGCAGGGACGTCATGATCGCTGCCCTCCTTGGGGCCGAGGAGTTCGGCTTCGCCACGGCGCCGCTGGTGGTCTCCGGTTGCGTGATGATGCGGGTCTGCCACCTGGACACCTGCCCGGTCGGCGTCGCCACCCAGAACCCGGAACTGCGCGCCAGGTACGACGGCCACGCCGACTTCGTCGTGAACTTCTTCGAGTTCGTCGCCCAGGAGGTGCGTGAGTACCTGGCCCAGCTCGGCTTCCGCACCGTCGAGGAGGCGGTCGGACGCGTCGAGGTGCTGCGCACCCGCAAGGCCATCGACCACTGGAAGGCCCAAGGCCTGGACCTGAGCCCGATCCTGCACGTGGTGGACCTGCCGGAGGGGGCGCCGCTGCACGCGGTCACGACGCAGGACCACGGCCTTGAGGAGAAGCTGGACACCCAGTTGCTCCAGATCGCCGCCCCTGCCCTGACGAGCGGGGAACTGGTCCGTGCAGACCTCACCGTCCGCAACGTCGACCGCACGGTCGGCACGATCCTTGGTCACCACGTGACAATGGCGACGAAGGGTGTGGGCCTGCCGGAGAACACGATCGACCTGACCCTGCGCGGCACGGCCGGTCAGAGCTTCGGCGCCTTCCTGCCCCGCGGGATCACCCTGCGCCTGATCGGCGACAGCAACGACTACTTCGGCAAGGGCCTGTCCGGCGGACGGCTGATCGTTCGGCCGCACAGCCGGGCACCGTTCGTCGCAGAGGAGCAGATCATCGCCGGCAATGTGATCGCCTACGGCGCCACCAGCGGTGAGTTGTTCATCCGCGGCCAGGTGGGCGAGCGGTTCTGCGTCCGCAACTCCGGTGCGACCGCGGTCGTCGAAGGCGTCGGCGACCACGCCTGCGAGTACATGACCGGTGGTGAGGCCCTGATCATCGGCCCCACGGGTCGCAACATCGCCGCCGGCATGTCCGGTGGCGTGGCCTGGGTGCTCGACATGGACCCGGCAAAGCTCAACTCGGAACTGGTCGACGCGCTGCCAGTGACCCCGGAGGAGCTGGTCCGGGTGCAGGAGTTGCTGGCAAAGCACCTCGAGGAGACAGGGTCGGGGGTGGCCGAGCGGTTGCTCGCGCTTTCCGATGAGGAACTCACCGGTCGGTTCACCACGCTCATGCCGCGCGACTACGCCCGGGTCCTTCGGGCCCGTGCGGATGCCGAGCTCGCGGGACTGGACGAGGAGACGACGACCAAGCTGATGATGGAGGCGTCCCATGGCTGATCCCAGGGGTTTCATGACCACTCCGCGCGAGGTCGCGGATCGTCGTCCGGTTGACGAGCGGGTGCACGACTGGAACGAGGTCTACCCGGGGACCCCCGGGAAGGCAGTGCTGCCCATCATCAGCAAGCAGGCCGGTCGCTGCATGGACTGTGGCATCCCGTTCTGTCATCAGGGCTGCCCGCTGGGCAACCTGATCCCGGAGTGGAACGACATGATCTGGCGCGACGACTGGCGCGGTGCGCTGGATCGGCTGCACGCGACCAACAACTTCCCGGAGTTCACCGGACGCCTCTGCCCTGCGCCGTGTGAGACCGCGTGCGTCGTCGCCATCAACCGTGACCCTGTGACCATCAAGAACGTCGAGGTCGCGATCATCGACCGTGGGTGGGACGACCGCCGCGTCACGGCGGAGACCCCCGCCTGGCACACCGGCAAGACCGTTGCCGTCGTGGGTTCCGGTCCGGCAGGGCTGGCCGCTGCCCAGCAGCTCACGCGCGCCGGCCACACAGTCGTCGTCTACGAGCGGGCCGACGCGATCGGTGGACTGTTGCGCTACGGCATCCCCGAGTTCAAGATGGAGAAGAAGGTCCTCGACCGCCGGCTGAAGCAGATGCGGCTTGAGGGCACCGTCTTCAAGGCCGGCGTGAACATCGGCGTCGACATCACCGGCGAGCAGCTCCTGGAGCGTTTCGACGCCGTCGTGCTGGCCGTCGGCTCCACCGTGGCCCGTGACCTGCCGATTCCCGGACGCGAACTGGCCGGCATCCACCAGGCGATGGAGTTCCTGCCGCAAGCCAATCGCACGGCCCTCGGCCAGGAGGTCGCAGAGCAGATCCTCGCCACCGGCAAGGACGTGGTGATCATCGGCGGCGGCGACACCGGTTCGGACTGCCTCGGCACCTCCATCCGGCAGGGTGCGCGGTCGATCACGCAGCTGGAGATCCTGCCGACGCCCCCGGAGGCGCGGCCGTCCAACCAGCCCTGGCCGACCTACCCGATGACCTACCGGGTGTCGTCCGCCCACGAAGAGGGCGGCGACCGGCTGTACTCGGTCTCCACCACCGAGTTCGAGGGCGACGAGTCCGGTCGGGTCACCGGGCTGAACCTCACAGAGGTCGCCATGGTTGATGGTCGGTTCGAGAACGTCGCGGGCTCCGACCGGAGTATCTCCGCGCAGCTGGTGCTGCTGGCGATGGGCTTCACCGGGCCGCAGCGGGAGGGCCTGGTCGACCAGCTCGGCCTCGAACTGGACCCGCGGGGCAACATCGCCCGTGACGGCCACTTCGCGACCAGCACAGAGCGGGTCTTCGTCTGCGGGGACGCCGGCCGCGGCCAGTCGCTGATCGTCTGGGCGATCGCCGAGGGTCGGTCCTGCGCCAACGGCGTCGACGCCTACCTGCAGGGCTCGTCGCGGTTGCCGAAGCCGATCATGCCGACCGACCGGCAGCTGCTGGTTTGATGGTGCTGGTGTGATCGGGCTGGTTTGATCGGTCCGGTTTCCTTAGGCTGAGTTCATGGCCACATCCGTGTCGCAGGGACGGTTGAAGAAGCTCAAGGAGCTTGCTGCCCGCGCCACCCGTCTGCCGCTGCCCTCAGGCCCCACGCCGATCAAGGCCCCGCTGGACATCGCGTCGAAGTTCACGAAGGCGTGGAACGCCGGGGATGCGAAGGCGATCTCCGAGCTGTTCGTCGACGACGCCGACTTCGTCAACGTGGTCGGACTGTGGTGGACGAGCCGTCGCTCGATCCGCAGGGCGCTGAAGCGCGGCTTCGCCGAATGGTTCGCCGGCTCGACGTTCGCCGTGGAGAAGCTCAGCCAGCGCCTTCTCGGCAGTGACGCTGCCCTGATCCTCGCCCGTTGGCGCATCGAGGGCCAGCGTAATCCCGACGGTGAGGTGGTTGCGGGCGCCCGCCGCGGACTCGCCACCGTTGCCATGCAGCGGCTCGACGACGGCACCTG
>JBBRIY010000350.1:0-3369 GCA_038220215.1 Propionibacteriales bacterium | reverse complement strand
GTAGTCCTTGGGGCCGGCGTCGGGCACTCCGAGGACAAGCAGGTCGTTGGAGGCTGCCAGTTCCCTCCCGAAGGACCAGGCGTCGCGGCACCTGCCCGCGATGCCGGGAGATCCGACCGTCACGTCGCGGTGCGCCCCGAGACGGCCGGAGCCGGTGACCGCGTAGAGCCGCACGGCGCCGCAGTCGAACGCGCCCGCTTCGAGGCCGACGACCAGGACCGGTTCGGGCACGGGGACGAAGGCGAGTGCTGCGCCGATCGGGTGACCGTCACCACTGCCCCTGGCAAGGACACTCACCCGCTTGTTCGAGATGCCAGCGGCCGAGCCCCAGATGGCCCAGACGACGCCGCCGAAGTCGCCATCCGAGGAATCGGCAACGACGATGTCGGCATAGCCGTCAGCGTTCAGGTCACCGACGGTGAGCGCTGCACCGAAGCGGGAATCGTCGAACGGCGGCAGCCCCAGGTGGTCCCGGGTGACGGTTTGCACCTTCCCGTCGGCGAACAGGACCCGGATGCCTCCGATCCGGTCTTCCGCCTTCTCCTCCTCGCTTTCGACGGCGCCGTACCGGCCCTGGCCGACGTCCTTCATCACCACGTCCACCTTGCCGTCGCCGTCCACGTCGTTGATCCGCGTCGGGACCGTCCTCGGCGTGGCCGGACGAGAGGGGAGCTCCGCCGGGGCTGCGACCGCAGGAAGCGAGGGGGTAAGGAGGGCCGAGGTCGTCGCGAGGGCGACCACGAGCGAGACACTGCGCAGATTCACTCCAGGACTCCTTGGCTGGGTTCGCGTGCTTGGAGCGTAGAAGGTTCCTCGACGCGGCGTGCGTCAGCCGGGAAGATGGAGCCATGCTGATCGTGCATGTGAATGTCCACGTCGTCGACGAAGCCGTCGAGGCCTTCATCGACGCGTCCCGCGCCAACGCCGCTGCCTCGCTGGAGGAGCCCGGAGTCGCCCGGTTCGACGTGGTGCAGGCCGTCGACGACCCGACCCGCTTCGTGCTGGTGGAGGCCTACCGCAGCGACGAGGCCGCCGCTGCGCACAAGGAGACCTTGCACTACGCCACCTGGCGGGACGCGGTCGCACCGCTGATGGCCGAGCCGCGAAGCTCGACGAGGTACCGCGCGATCGCCTACCCGGCGTGACGATCATGCCCGTCATATGAAATAGTGAACCGCCAGCTTGCGTAAATGGCTTGGTTGTCTCCATAGTTAGGTAAGGCTCACCTAACTACGAGGAGACGACGGTGCTCGGGAACTTCCTGATCGGATTGCGCGAAGGGCTGGAAGCCAGCCTCATCGTCAGCATCCTGGTCGCCTACCTCGTCAAGACGGGCCGTCGGCACCTGCTCGGGAAGGTCTGGATCGGCGTCAGCATCGCTGTGGTCGTCTCGTTCGGCTTTGGAGCCCTCCTCACCTTCGGCCCCAAGGGGCTGACCTTCGAGGCCCAGGAACTCATCGGCGGCACCCTTTCCATCGTTGCCGTCGGGCTCGTCACCTGGATGATCTTCTGGATGGCCACAGCCGCCAGGACCCTCGCCTCCGACCTGCGCCGCCAGGTGGACGCCGCGGCCGACACCTCCTGGGCTCTGCCGCTGATCGCCGCCCTCGCCGTCGGCCGCGAGGGCCTGGAGACCGCACTGTTCATCTGGGCAGCCAGCACCGCCGCCGGGACCGATGGTTCGCCGGCTGGTGGGCCGCTGCTCGGTGCGCTGCTCGGCATCGTCGTGGCGATCGGCCTCGGCTACGCCATGTACGCCGGCGCGGTCCGCATCAACCTCAGCAAGTTCTTCGCGATCACGGGCGGCTTCCTGATCGTGGTTGCCGGAGGGGTGCTCGCCTACGGCGTCCATGACCTCCAGGAGGCCGGCTTCCTGCCCGGGCTGAACAACCTCGCCTACGACGTGTCCGCCGTCATTCCGCCGGCCGGCGTGCTGGGCACGCTGCTGAAGGGCATCTTCAACTTCTCCGCGGCGGCCACGGTGCTCGAGGTGGTCGTGTGGGTTCTCTACGTGGGTGTCGTGGGCACCCTGTTCGTCCGACTGGTACGGCGCAAGGCGACGCCCGCCACCCAGCCGCAGGCGGAGGCCGCACCGGCCGTCCGCGCGACCGTCTGAAAGGCACCATGACGTTCCGAGTTCCCGCATTGGCTCTCGCCGCCCTTTTGGCGGTCGCCGGCTGCACAGACAACGCTCCGGCCGGTGCCGGTTCCGCGGGGGAAACGCGCACGCTGAGCGTCACCTCCAGCGACACCGCCTGCACCCTGAGCGCCACGACCGCCCCGTCCGGGCCGCTGACGTTCGCGGTCACGAACACCGGCGCAGCGGTCACCGAGTTCTACCTGCTGGCCTCCGATGGCCTGCGGATCATCGCGGAGGTCGAGAACATCGGCCCCGGCATCACCCGCGAACTGGTGCTCGCCGCCCCTCCCGGCTCCTACTTCTCCGCCTGCAAGCCGGGCATGGCCGGTGAGGGCATCCGGGCAGCGTTCGAGGTGACCGACTCCGGGCAGGCCGTCGGCCCCAGTGGCGACGACGCTGCTCTCGTCGAGCAGGCAGACGAGGCGTACCACGCCTACGTCGGTGACCAGATCGACCAGTTGCTGGTGAAGACGAAGCTGTTCGTCGAGGCCTACACGGCCGGTGACGATGACCGGGCGCGCACCCTGTACCCGCAGGCTCGCGTCCACTGGGAGCGCGTGGAGACCGTCGCGGAATCGTTCGGCGACCTCGACCCCAAGATGGACGCCCGTGAGGCCGACCTCGAAGAAGGCCAGAAGTGGACCGGGTGGCACCGGATGGAGAAGGACCTGTGGCCGGCCCGCGCCGGGGACTACACGCCGCTGACCGCCGCCGAGCGCAAGACCTACGCCGACGACCTGCTGGCCAACACCGAAGTGCTGGACGAGCGGGTCGAGGGCCTCGAGTTCACGGCGGACGGGATCGCCAACGGCGCAAAGGGCTTGCTGGACGAGGTTGCGACCGGCAAGGTCACCGGCGAGGAGGAGTACTGGTCGCGCACCGACCTGTGGGACTTCCAGGCCAATGTCGACGGCGCCCGGGTCGCCTGGGAGGGCCTGCGGGACCTGCTCAAGCGCAAGAATCCGACGCTCGACACCCAGATCGCCGGCCGGTTCACCGAACTGCAGGCGCTGCTCGACCAGCAGAAGGACGGTGACGGCTTCGTCACCTACGACAAGCTCACCAAGGCTCAGGTCAAGGACCTGTCCGATGCCGTGAACGCCCTTTCCGAGCCGCTGTCGAAGATGGCCGGAGCCGTCCTGTCATGACCGCCGCCCCGTCCCCCTCCTCCGAGTTGTCAGACTCAGGGAGGGCTATAGCGCCCCGTGGTTCTGACAACTCGGGGAAGC
>JBBRIY010000349.1:0-3371 GCA_038220215.1 Propionibacteriales bacterium | reverse complement strand
ACACCCACCCGTTCGCCGACCCGCCGTCGGCCCGTGATGCTGTCCGGGCGTTCCGGGGGCGGCTCGCCTCCGGCGTCACCCTGTTCACCGCCGTGGGGGAGCGCCGGCCGGCGGGGCTGACCGTGTCGTCGGTGATGATCGCCAACGGGGTACCGCCGCGGGTCCTGGCACTGCTGGACCCGCTGTCAGACCTCTGTGAGGCGCTGTTGGCCTCGCAGGCGGCTGCCGTGACCCTGCTCAGCCGCGACCAGCTACGGCTGGCCGAGATCTTCGCCGGCCAGGCACCGGCCCCCGGTGGCCCGTTCCGCCAGGCAGCCTTCATCGATACGGCGTGGGGGCCGGTCCCGACCGGGGCGACGACATGGGCCGGCGTGCGGGTGGAGGATTCGCGCCAGGTCGGCTGGTCCCTGCTGGTGACCTGCGTCCTCGAGGAGCTGGTCGCATCCGACGGCACCGAGGACCCCCTGGTGCACCACCGGGGTCGCTACCCGACGCTGGGCTGAGCGATCAAATCTGGATCTCCAGGTCCCCCCGGGTGGGTGGGTTCGAGCCCGCGCGGGAGACAGTGATGGCCGCGCACGCCAGCGCACGGTCGACTGCCGCCCGGACGGCCGGCCACTGGGCGAAGCGCAGCCGCTCGCGCGCGGCCGCGTCCCCCAGGAGTCCGAGGTCGATGAGCCCGGAGATCAGGCCCGCCATGAACGAGTCACCGGCGCCGACGGTGTCGACGACGGTGGTCGGCAGCGTCGGGAAGTGCTCGATCGTCCCGGCTGCCAGCACGACGACCTCCGAGCCGCCCTGGGTCACGGCGCAGATCGCCGGCCCCATCGCTGCCCACTCGGCGAGCACGTGCGTCAGCGGGGCGGTGCCGTACAGCCAGCGGACGTCCTCATCGGAGGCCTTCACCACGTCGGAGAGCCGGATCAGCTTCTCGATGACGGGTCGGGCGTCCTCGGGAGACCCCATCAGCGACGGGCGCGCGTTCGGGTCGTAGGAGATGGTGGCGTTCTCGCGGGCGGCCTGGACGATCTGCAGCACCGACGCCCCACCGGGTGCGAGCGTGGCTGCGATCGAGCCGGTGTGCAGGTGGGCACCCGCCGGCACGATCACGGCCGCGGGGTCCAGCGTCCACTCCAGGTCGAACTCGTAGGTGGCGGCACCGGCATGGTCGAGGCGGGCGGCGGCGGTGGGAGTGCGCACCGCGTCCGTGCTGCCGGGGCTCAGCTGGACGCCTTCGCCGGCCAGCAGGTCGGCGATCCGCAAGCCGCGGGCATCGGTGCCGATGTGGGTCGCGAGAGTGGTGGGGTGGCCGAGGCGTGACAGGCCGATCGCAACATTCGCCGGGCTGCCGCCGACGTGCTCCATCGTCGGTCCCGAGCGGGGGATGACGATGTCGATGAGGGCTTCTCCGACAACGGTGACAGAGCTCTGCATGGGCCACACTCTAGGGCTCGAGCGCGACTCCGGTGAGTTCGGTCGACATCTCCCACAGCCTGTCCCCGACTCCCGGCGCCTGGGCCGCTGCGGGCAGCTTCGCCGGTCCGGCCGGGCCGGCAGCACCCCAGCGTGCGGTTGGGCCGTAGTAGGCCGCCGGGTGAGGGTCGGTGGCAGCCAGCAGGACCGGCTGGGCACCGTCGGACGCCGACTGCAGTGCGCCGATGAGCTCGCCGGCGCGTTCGCCGGCGGCAGGCGGGGGAGGATCCACGATCCGGGTCTGGCACCACCCCGGGTGTGCGGCCAGCGCATGCACCCCGGCGCCGACGGCCGTGCTGCGCCGCCGGAGTTCGCCGGCGATGACGACCTGGGCGAGCTTTGAGTCGGCGTAGGAACGTGAGGTCGATCCGGTCGGCCTGCCGAACGAGGGGCCGATCCGGCCGCGGGCGGCGACCAGCGAGCCGACATTGACCACGCGTGCGGAACCTGCGGTGAGCGCTGGCCAGAGCCCGGCGGTGAGCGCCCAGGCACCGAGGTAGTTCACGGCGACGGTGAGGTCGAACCCCTCCGCACTCCGCTCGTCGGGCGCAGCGTTCATCCCGGCGTTGTTCACCAGCAGGTGCACCGGTTCCGAGCCCACCCTTCGGGCACAGGCGGCCACGCTGACCAGGGAGCCCAGGTCGACAAGCTCGACGCTCACCCGTGCGTCGGGGTGCGACGCTGTGATCCGCGCTGCCGCGGTGTCCCCGCGGGCCTGGTCGCGGACGGCGAGGACCACGGTGGCGCCAGCCGCAGCCAGCCCCAGCGCGGTGGCGAAGCCGATCCCGCTGCTCGCGCCGGTGACCACGGCGCGCCGGCCGGTAAGGTCCGGTAGGGCCAGCGGTGGCAACCGGTCGTCGACCATGCGCCGCGCTGCCGTCACCGTCTCAGCCCCGACGCTTCTGGATGGCTGCCCACTCGTCGCGCAGGCCCACCGTCCGGTGGAACAGCCCGGAGGCGTCCAGGTCGGCGGCGAAGTAACCGAGCCGCTCAAATTGCAGCACCTGCCCTGGGGCCGCGTCGGCGATCGCAGCCTCGGCTTTTCCGGTGACCATCTGGCGGGACTCCGGGTTCAGGTCGTCCAGCGCCTCGCCGGTGGCCTCACCGGGCACCTGGGCGATGAACAGCCGCCCGTAGAGCCCGACGGTGATGTCGCTGGCGTGCGCAGCGGAAACCCAGTGCATGGTGGACTTGACCTTGCGCCCGTCGGGGGCATCCCCGCCCCGGGTCGCCGGGTCGTAGGTGGCGTGCACGGCAACCACCTCGCCGTCCGCTCCGGACTCGATGCCAATGGCCGTCACCAGGTAGGCGCCGCGGAGCCGCACCTCGCGTCCGACCGTGAGCCGGAAGAATTTGGGCGGCGGCACCTCGGCGAAGTCCTCAGCCTCGATCCATAGCTCACCGCTGAAGGCGACCTGACGGGTGCCGTCGGCGGGGTTCTCCGGGTTGTTCGCGACGTCGAAGAACTCGACGACAGGGGCGCCGGCTGCATCGGTCGGCCAGTTGTCGATGACCAGGCGCAGCGGGTGCAGCACGGCCATCCGCCGCTGGGCGATGGTGTTGAGCTCGCGACGGACGTAGGACTCGAGGGCCTCGATGGACTGGCGGCTGTTCGTGCGGGTGGTGCCGATCTCGGTGCAGAACGCGCGGATCGCAGCGGCCGGGTAGCCGCGGCGGCGCAGGCCGCGCAGCGTCGGCATGCGGGCGTCGTCCCAACCGTCGACGGTGCCGTCATTGACCAGCTTCGCCAGCCGCCGCTTGCTGGTGATGATGTGGGTGAACTCCAGCCGGGCGAACTCGATCTGCTTGGGCTTGTCACCGGGTAGCGGCAGGTGCTCCAGGTACCAGTCGTAGAGCGGACGGTGGGTGTCGAACTCCAGTGTGCAGATCGAATGGGT
>JBBRIY010000348.1:0-3393 GCA_038220215.1 Propionibacteriales bacterium | reverse complement strand
GTTGCTGTTCCTCTCGACCACGACCATGACCAGCACCGGGCTGTCGGACATCGTGCCGGTGAAGCCGCTGGCCCGCTCCATCGTGATGGTGCAGCAGATCGCGGGCATGCTGTACCTGGCGGTGGCGGTCTCCCGGATCGTGGGGCTCACCATCAATCGCCGCCGCGCGACACGGGAGGAAGCATGAAGCAGCTCACCGAGAACACCTTCTGGCTCACCGCTGCGGTGGGCGCCCACTGTTACTGGCTCGACGACGGCGACCACATCGCGATCATCGATCCGGGCATGAAGGGCGGGCTCAACAAGGTGGCAAAGGAGCTGCGTGCGGCCGGACGCTCACCGTACGAAGTGACCGACATCCTGCTCACCCACTACGACATCGACCACACGGGAGCAGCAGCGGAGTGGCAGCGCCGGACCGGAGCCCGCACCTGGCTGGGTTCGGAGGACGCCGCCATCCTCACCGGCGCCGTGCCGCCGCCCGCCACCCCTTTCAGGCAGTTCATGGGTGCGATCACGCACGTGGAACTGCCGGGCAATGTGCAGCTCATCGACGGTGAGGCAGAGCTCTGGCCCGGCCTGACGGCCCTGCACACCCCCGGGCACACCCCCGGCCACCACTCCTTCCGCTACCGGAACGTGCTGTTCGCCGGCGACACCGGGACGGCGGACGCCACCGGCCTGAAGCCGATGGCGAGCTTCATCATGAGCGACCCGATGCAGGGCCTCGCCGATCTCGCCAGGCTCGGCGCGCTGGGCGCCGAATGGGTCTGCTGTGGTCACAGCGACCCCGTCCAGTTCAGGTCCTGAGCGGTACCGCCCGCAGGCGGCTACTCCGGCAGCCCGGTCGGCAGCCCGTCGATGCTGGCCAGGTTGTGCTCGTGCTGGTACTCGCGCAGCCCGTCGGGGCCCTTCTTGGTTGCCCAGGAGTCCATCAGCTCGCGTTGGTCGACGTACTCGAACAGCGGGACGCCGTAACCACAGGAGGTCTGCACCAGGTCGACGTCCAGCACGAAGATGTTGCGGGCCCCCAGCAGCGGGGGGAACAGCGCAGCCAGGTCATCCCATTCGGCGTCCCTGGAATGCACGGTGCGCGAAGTCCCGTAGAGCCGCAGGATCTGCGGTTCGCGCACGAACGAGCAAAACATGATCGTCATCCGGGGCACGTCGAGCAGGTGGGCTGCGGTCTCGTTTCCGCTGCCAGTCCCGTTCAGCCAGACGACCCTCGTCGGGCTGAGGATCCTAAGGCTGTCCAGCCCCTTCGGGGACACGTTCACCCTGCCGTCTCGGGCAGCGGTGCCGACGAAGAACATCTGCTGGTCCTCGATGAAGCGCCGCAGCCGGTCGCTGATCTCGCTGTATTGCTTTGCCACAACCCCAGCATCCTCCGTCCCACCCGTCGCCCCCGCCCTTCTCGCTCCCGACAATTGCCCGTGCCCCCGGAATTTCGGGAGCGACGGCGCGTTTCGGGAGCTTCGAGGTGGGGCGGTCCTGCGAGTCAGGCGAAGAGGACCTGGCCCACGAACTCGCCTTCTGCGATACCGGGCGGGACGGCCCAGAGGCCCGAGCCGATGTGCTGCAAGTACTCGCTGAGCAGGTCATTGGAGGCCATCGCGGTCTGCATCGGGATGTAGTGGGTGCGTGGATCGGTGACGAACGCGATGAAGAACAACCCTGCGGCCAGGCGGCCGAGCTGGTTGCTGCCGTCCACGTAGTTGTAGCCGCGGCGCAGCATGCGGACGCCGTTGTTGTGCTCGGGGTGCGCCAGCGCCAGATGAGAGGTGGCGTCGACCAGTGGCGTCCCGCCCCGTCCGGCGAGCGCGAAGTCGGGGGCGGTGAACTCGTGTCCACCCGACAGCGGGGCACCTTCGGCCTTGGTGCGGCCGATGATGTTCTCCTGCTCGCGCAGGCTGCCGCGGTCCCACGTCTCGACGTGCATCGCGATCTTGCGGGCCACCAGGTAGCTACCGCCCTCGAGCCAGGCGGCCTTCGCCTCCGGCCGGGCCCAGACGTGCGCGTCGATGTTCGTGGTGTCCTCGGCCCGCAGGCTGTTGGTGCCGTCCTTGAAGCCGAAGAGGTTGCGCGGGGTGACCTGCGTTGTGGACGTGGAGGAGGTGCGACCGAAGCCGAGTTGTGACCACCGGATGGTGGCCCGTCCGAACGCGATCCGGGTGAGGTTGCGGATGGCGTGCACCGCCACCTGGGGATCATTCGAGCAGGCCTGGACGACGAGATCGCCGTCACTTCCTGCTGGATCGAGGTTGTCCGCGGGAAAGTGGGGCAGCCGGGTCAGCGCATCCGGCTGACGGGCAGCCAGCCCGAACCTGTCCGCGCCGGCGGCGTCCCGAAACAGGGTCGGGCCGAAGCCGAAGGTGATGGTCAGGTTCGCCGGGTCGAGCCCGATCGCCTCACCGGTGTCATCCGGCGGCGCGTCATAGGGACCGGACAACGGACCGGACGGGCCCGCACCATCGCCGGACGTCATGCGAGCTGCCGCTGCCGTCCAGTCCCTCAGCAGCTCAACGATGTCGTCGCGGGTGGCGCTGGGCAGGACGTCGAAAGCTGCGAAGTGCAGCCGGTCCTGGGCAGCCGTAGTGACCCCGGCCTGCTTGGCGCCGTAGAAGGCCACCGTGCTCAACGCCGGCGTGGCGGCCTCCATCCCCCTGCCCGTGGCAGCCATCGCCCCGGCTCCGGCAAGGGCGACCGCGGCCCCAGCGCCTGCCGACCCGATGAGCCCGCGCCGAGACAACCCACCCCGCTTCGCCGAGTTGTCAGCCCCCTTCCCCGGCGTGTCAGCCCCCTTCCCCGACTTGTCAGACTCTGGGGTCGCCCTGGCGACCCCAGATTCTGACAACTCGGAGGAGGCGGCGGCGGGGGTCATGACAGGACGGCGCCGGCCATCTTGGACAGCGGCTCGGAGAGGGCGTTCACGGCGTCGGAGAGGTCCTTCACCTGCTCCTTGGTGAGCTTGTCGTAGGTGACGAACCCATCACCCACCCGCTGCTGGTCCAGCAGGGTCTGCAGGCCGGTGAACCGGGTCTCGATCTGGGAGTCCAGGCTGGGATTCTTGCGCTTGAGCAGGTCCCGCAGGCCCTCCCAGGCCACCCGGGCGCCGTCGACATTGGCCTGGAAGTCCCACAGGTCGGTGCGCGACCAGTACTCCTCCTCGCCGGTGACCTTGCCGGTCGCAACCTCGTCCAACAAGCCCTTGGCGCCGTTGGCGATCCCGTCCGCCGTGAACTCGAGGCCCTCGACACGCTCGTCCAGCACCTCGGTGTTGGCCAGCAGGTCGGCCGCGAAGGTCGCGCGCTCGGCCGGGGTCAGGGGCTTGTAGCCCTTGGCGCGAGCCGGCCACAGGTCCTTCTCGATCCGGTGCCAGCCGGTCCACTTCTG
>JBBRIY010000347.1:0-3397 GCA_038220215.1 Propionibacteriales bacterium | reverse complement strand
AGGCGACCCGCGCCGAGACGGCCATGTCGGCAGCTATCTCCGCGGGCCCGACACCACCCTGAGCCCGGCGGCGAGCCATTACTTGAGCAACGAGCGCAGCACGTACTGCATGATGCCGCCGTGCCGGTAGTAGTCGGCCTCCCCGGGGGTGTCGATGCGGACGACAGCGTCGAACGCGATCGGCGCGCCATCTCCGACCGCTTCCACGTGCACCGTCGACGGCGTCGTGCCGTCATTCAGTGCCGTGATTCCGGTGACGGTGAACGCCTCTGTGCCGGTGAGCCCCAGGGAATCAGCGGTCTGGCCAGCCGGGAACTGCAGGGGCAGGACGCCCATGCCGATCAGGTTGGAGCGGTGGATGCGCTCGTAGCTCTCTGCGATGACCACCTTGACCCCGAGCAGCGCCGTGCCCTTGGCTGCCCAGTCGCGGGAGGATCCCGAGCCGTACTCCTTGCCACACAGCACCACCAGCGGCGTCCCGGCCGCGGCGTAGGACTGCGCGGCGTCGTACACCGTCGCCACCGGCCCCTCGGCCACCGTGAAGTCGCGGGTGAACCCGCCCTCGGTGCCCGGCGCCAACTGGTTGCGCAGCCGGATGTTCGCGAACGTGCCGCGGATCATCACCTCGTGGTTGCCGCGCCGCGAGCCGTAGGAGTTGAAGTCCTTGCGCTCCACACCGTGCTCGGTGAGGTACGTGCCCGCCGGGCTGTCGCCCTTGATCGAGCCAGCTGGCGAGATGTGATCGGTGGTCACCGAGTCACCGAGCTTCAGCAGCACCCGCGCATCGGTCACGTCGACCACCGGCACCGGGTCGGCGGGCATGTTGTCGAAGTACGGCGGCTTGCGGACGTAGGTGGAGTCGCCATCCCACTCGAAGGTCTCCCCCGTCGGCGTCGGCAGCGACTGCCAGGCCTCGTCGCCGGCGAAAACGTCGGCGTAGCGGGAGGTGAACATGTCGGCGGAGATCGAGGAGTTGACCACCTCGTCCACCTCGGCCTGCGTGGGCCAGATGTCGGCCAGGTAGACCGGCTGGCCGTCGCTGCCGGTACCGAGGGACTCGGTGGTGATGTCGATGTCCATGGTTCCGGCGAGGGCGTAGGCCACCACCAGTGGCGGGCTGGCCAGGTAGTTCATCTTCACGTCCGGGTTGATCCGGCCCTCGAAGTTGCGGTTGCCGGACAGCACGGAGGTGACGGCGAGGTCGGCGTCGTTGACCGCCTTGGAGACCTCGGGGATCAGCGGACCGGAGTTGCCGATGCAGGTGGTGCAGCCGTAGCCGACCAGGTCGAAGTCCAGCGCGTTGAGGTACTTGGTGAGGCCGGACTTCTCGTAGTAGTCGGTGACCACCTTGGAACCAGGGGCAAGCGAGGTCTTCACCCACGGCTTCCGGGTGAGGCCGAGTTCGACGGCCTTCTTCGCCACCAGGGCGGCACCGATCATCACACTCGGGTTGGACGTGTTCGTGCAGGACGTGATCGCAGCGATCGTCACCGCACCGTGGTCGATGGTGAAGCTGGTGCCGTCGGCAAGGGTGACCTGCGTCGGCTTGGACGGGCGATGGGACACCACACCCGCCTCGCCGTAGGCGCGTGGCTCCGCCGAGCCGTTCCGGCTGGAATGAGCGGGGGCGTCCGAGGCGGGGAAGGACTCGTCCACCGACTCGTCATAGCCGGTGGGCTCCTCGTCGACGACGTAGTCGCGCAGCGCTTCGATGAAACCCTGCTTGGCGTGGGCGAGGATCACCCGGTCCTGGGGACGCTTCGGGCCGGCGATGCTGGGCACGATCGTCGCCAGGTCGAGTTCGAGGTACTCGGAGTAGCGCGGCTCGTGGTCGGCGTCGTGCCACAGGCCCTGGGCCTTCGCGTAGGCCTCGACCAGCTCGAGCTGCTCGGCCGACCGGCCGGTCATGCGCAGGTAGGAGATCGTCGCCTCGTCGATCGGGAAGATGGCGATGGTCGAGCCGTACTCCGGGCTCATGTTGCCGATGGTGGCACGGTTGGCCAGCGGGACCTCGGCGACGCCGGGTCCGTAGAACTCAACGAACTTGCCGACAACCTTGTGCTGGCGGAGTTGCTCGGTGATGGTGAGCACCAGGTCGGTGGCGGTGGTGCCCTCTGGCAGCCTGCCGCTGAGCTTGAAGCCGACGACGCGCGGGATCAGCATGCTCACCGGCTGGCCCAGCATGGCGGCTTCGGCCTCGATGCCGCCGACGCCCCAGCCCACCACACCGAGGCCGTTGACCATGGTGGTGTGGGAGTCGGTGCCGACACAGGTGTCGGGGTAGGCCTGGAGGACGCCGTTCACTGTCCGCGGGACGACGACGCGGGCCAGGTGCTCGATGTTCACCTGGTGGACGATGCCGGTGCCCGGCGGCACGACGACGAAGTCGTCGAACGCGGTCTGACCCCAGCGCAGGAACTGGTAGCGCTCGCGGTTGCGCTCGTACTCCAGCTCGACATTGCGGGTGAAGGCGTTGGGCGTGCCGAACAGGTCGGCGACCACCGAGTGGTCGATCACCATTTCCGCCGGCGACAGCGGGTTGACCTTGGTCGCGTCCCCGCCGAGGTCTGCGATCGCCTCACGCATCGTTGCGAGGTCGACGATGCACGGGACGCCGGTGAAGTCCTGCATGATGACGCGGGCAGGCGTGAACTGGATCTCGCGGTTCGGCTCGGACTGCGGGTCCCAGGCGCCGAGTGCCGCGATGTCCGCCGCGGTGATGTTCGCGCCGTCCTCGGTGCGCAGGAGGTTCTCCAGCAGCACCTTCAGGCTGAACGGCAGGGTCGACGACCCCTCGACCGCGGCGATGCGGAAGATCTGGTACGTCTTCCCGGCGACGTTCAATTGGTCGGATGCGGAGTAGCTGTCGATGCTCCCGCTTTTCGAAGTCATGGGGCCTCCCGTGGTCGCCGAGATATCTTGATGTCGAGATAATATCTCACCCGTCCCGACGAGGCTACCGGGGCACGCCCGCTGTCGGCGCCACTTCCCCTACCGAGTTGTCAGAGTCTCAGGTCGCTAGAGCAGCCTGGAGGTCCTGACAAGTCGGGAGGTGGGTGGGGCTCGAGAGGCGTTAGCGGCCGGCGTGGCGGCGTTCGCCCCATTCCACCCGGAGGTCTGGATCGGACATCACCAGATAGACCAGACCACAGTCCTGCGGACCGGTCACGTCGAGCTGGCACAGGTTGCAGATGTCACCGGGACGGAGCGGACACTGTGCTTCGGGCCGGCTCCTGCGCCGTCCCACACCCGACGTGTCGGTCATCTCGGGGCAAGGATAGCGACGCACTCGACGTGATGCGTCAGCGGGAACAGGTCGTAGGCCGTCACGGACACCGGCTCGTAGCCGAGTTCCGCGGCGATCTGCAGGTCCCGTCCCAGGGCTGCCGGGTCGCAG
>JBBRIY010000346.1:0-3413 GCA_038220215.1 Propionibacteriales bacterium | reverse complement strand
TCAGCTCTCGTGGACACGCCAGCACTCTAGAACACCGCCAGAGCCCACCTCCGCCGCAAAAGCCACCGTTCGGCGCAGAAGCCATCGCTCAAGCGGCGGCTTCTGCTCCAAGCGGCGGCTTCTGCGGGGGCGGCGGAGGCCGCTGGGTCAGCGGGTCAGCGGGTCAGCGGGTCAGAACAGCAGGGACAGGCCCGGGTCGGTCATGATCGTGGCCACGTCGGCGAGGAACTTGGAGCCCATCTCCCCGTCCACCAGGCGGTGGTCGAAGGTCAGGGAGACGGTGCAGATCGAGCGGATCTCGATGTGCTCGTCATCCCCGGTACCCATCACCCATGGCTTGCGGCGGACAGTGCCCAGACACATGATCGCCGCCTCTCCGGGGTTCATGATCGGCGTCCCGCCGTCGACGCCGAAGACGCCGACATTGGTGATCGTGAACGTGCCGAGGTTCAAGTCGCCGGGCTGGACCCGGCCCTGCTTGGCGACGGCGACCATCTCGTTCAGCGACTGCGCGAGCTCGAGAAGGTTCATCCGGTCGGCGCGCTTGATATTCGGCACAACCAGGCCGCGCGGGGTGGCCGCGGCAATGCCCAGGTTCACGTCGCCGTGCAGGACGATCTCCTCGGTGGCCTCGTCGAAGCTGCTGTTGATCTCGGGATTGCGGGCGATCGCCAGACACGCCGCCTTCGCGAAGACCAGCAGCGGTGACACCCGCAGCCCGGAGAACTCGCGGCGAGCCCGCAGGATGTCGATGAGTTCCATCGTGCCGGTGACATCCACCTCGGAGAACGCTGTTGCCTGCGGCACGTTCAGGGACGCGGTCATCGCCTTGAACATCTCGCGGCGAATGCCCTTCAGCGGAACGCGCCGATCGCCGGTGGCGGGACGTCCGCCCTGCGCTGCTGTGACCACGTCCTCCGCGGTGATCGTGCCGCCAGGACCCGAACCCGGTACCTGGGTCAGGTCGATGCCGAGGTCGCGCGCGATGCGTCGCACCGGCGGCTTCGCCAGCGGAGGACGCCCCGGCTCAACCTCCGGAACCGGGCGACCCGGCTCGGGCAGCCGATCTCCGGACGGGCTGGCCGATACCGGTGCGGACGGCGTGACGGCGTCGGTGTGGCGGGAGACAGGCGTGGCCGTGTCGTAGGACTCGTGCACCTGGTCGGTAGCCGGGCCGGGGCTCGTCACCGCGCCCGAGGATCGCCGCGGCCTCCGGCTGATCGAGCCGGCCTTCGCGCCGTAGCCGACCAGCATCGAGCCGCTGGAATCGGGAGTCGAGACCGGAACCTCGCCAAGGTCGTCCTGCACATTCCCCGTGACGGCCGGTACGTCGTCTGTTCCCCGGGCCGGGGAGGGCTCAGGCTCCCCGGGGGGTTCAGCAGCCGAAAGCCCGTCCTCGATCCGGATCATCGGCGTGCCCACCTCGACGGTCTCGCCCTCTGCCACCAGCACTGCCGCGACGACCCCTGCGAACGGAGACGGCAACTCCACCAGCGACTTGGCTGTCTCGATCTCCAGCAGGATGTCGTTCACCGCTACCTGGTCGCCGACCTTCACCTTCCAGGAGACGATCTCGGCCTCGAGCAGGCCTTCGCCCGGATCGGGGAGCTTGAACTCTCGCATCAGCAGGTCTCTCTTCAGTAGGCCAGGGAGCGGTCGACGGCGTCCAGCACCCGATCGAGGTCGGGCAGGTATCCAGTCTCGGTCCGGCTGGGCGGGTAGGGAAGGTCGTAGCCGGTGACACGCAGCACTGGAGCCTGGAGTTCGAAGAAGCACTCGGCCTGGATCCGGGCAGCGATTTCGGCGCCCATGCCCAGGGTCCCGACGGCCTCGTGCACGACGATCGCACGCCCGGTCCGTCGGACGGAGGCGAAGATCGTCGCGTCGTCCAGCGGCGAGAGCGAACGCAGGTCGACCACCTCGAGGTTGCGCCCCTCCTTGTCCGCCGCGATGGCAGCCTCGACGCAGGTGCGCACCATCGGCCCGTAGGCGAGCAGGGTGGCATCCGTGCCAGGCTTGACGACCCGCGCCTGGTAGAGCGACATGGGCGCGTCGGCGGCCTCGGTGTCCACCTCGCCCTTCTCGTGGTAGCGGCGCTTGGGCTCGAGGAAGATCACCGGGTCGTCGTCCGCGATGGCCTGCTGGATCATCCAGTAGGCGTCCAGCGGGTTGGAGCAGGTGACGACCTTCAGGCCGGGGGTGTGCGCGAAGTAGGCCTCGGGCGACTCGCTGTGGTGCTCGATCGCGCCGATGCCGCCGCCGTAGGGGATCCGGATCACCATCGGGACGGAGAAGCGTCCGTGCGAACGGAACCGCATGCGGGAGACCTGCGAGACGATCTGGTCGAAAGCCGGGTAGACGAAGCCGTCGAACTGGATCTCCACCACCGGCCGGTAACCGCGCAGGGCCAGCCCCACCGATGCCCCGACGATGCCCGACTCGGCGAGCGGGGAGTCGACGACCCGGTCAGGCCCGAATTCGGCCTGGAGTCCTTCGGTCACCCGGAACACGCCGCCGAGCTTGCCGATGTCCTCACCGAAGACCAGCACCTTGGGATCAGCACCGAGCGCGCGGCGCAGGCCGGCATTCAGGGCCTTCGTCATCGTCATGGTGCTCACGTGGCCTCCTCGAAGGAAGCCTCGTAGGCGAGGTACTCGGCGCGCTGGCGCACCAGCAGGTCGGGCATGTCGGCGTACGCGTGCTGCCACTGCTCGCTGAGCACCGGCTCGGGCAACGCCGAACACCCTGCGCGCAGGTGCTCGGCCAACTCTTCGGACTCGACTGCGAGGGCGTCCAGCCACTCCTGGTCGATGGCACTGGTACCGAGCAGGTAGGTCTTCACGCGCTCGATCGGGTCCTTGGCCCGCCACTCGGCTTCTTCCTCAGCGCGGCGGTACTTGGTGGGGTCGTCGGACGTCGTGTGGGCCCCCATTCGATAGGTGTAGGCCTCGATCAGCACCGGTCCCTGGCCACTGCGCGCATGCTCGATCGCCCATTCGGTCACGGCCTGGACGGCGAGCACGTCGTTGCCGTCCACCCGGACGCCGGGGAAGCCGAAGCCGGCGGCCCGACGGTAGAGCGGGATGCGCGACTGCAGGGCGATGGGCTCGCTGATCGCGTACTGGTTGTTCTGGCAGAAGAAAACGACGGGCGCGGCGTAGGACGCGGCGAAGATGAAGGCCTCGTTGACGTCGCCCTGGCTGGTGGCGCCGTCACCGAAGTAGACGACGGCAGCGCCGTTGACGGACGGGTCGTCGTTGCCGACGAGGCCTTCGCGCTGCAGTGCCATCGCCATGCCGACCGCATGCAGGGTCTGGCTGCCGATGACGAAGGAGTAGAGGTGGAAGCCGTCCGGACGCGTTGGCCAGTCGACCATCGCCGTCCCACGGAAGGTGCCGAGCAGGTCGACAGGA
>JBBRIY010000345.1:0-3439 GCA_038220215.1 Propionibacteriales bacterium | reverse complement strand
ATCGCGAACGCAGCGCTGCACAACAAGCCGATCCGCGCGATCGTCGAGAAGGTCATCGGCATCCACCGCGACGCGCCGATGCCCCCGGCCCAGACCCAGACACTGCAGGGCTGGCTGAAGAAGCGGAAGAAGCCCACCGCGGCAGCGACCCGCGGCACCGTGGTGTTCTTCCACGGCTGCGCGGGCGGCTATTTCGAGGTGGAGACCTCGAAGAAGTCGATCGAGGTGCTGGAGCATCTTGGCTACGAGGTGCTCGTGCCGAAGCAGGGCTGCTGCGGCCTCGCCCAGCAGTCCAACGGGCTGTTCGACCAGGCGTCCGCCGCGGTCCTGAAGCTGTGCGACGAACTCCGTTCGGCCGGCAAGGACCTCACGATCGTCTCGTCGTCCGGCTCCTGCACCGGCATGCTGAAGCACGAGGCCCACGAGATCATGGGCGTCAGTGACGACAAGCTGAAGGACGTCGGGACGCGCATCCGGGACATGATGGAGTTCCTGCTCGACCTGCACGACGCCGGGGAACTGCCGATGGACTTCCAGACCATCGAGATGACCGTGCCGTACCACGCCCCCTGCCAGCTGAAGAGCCAGGGCATGGGCCAGCCGGCCGTCGAGGTGCTCAAGCTGATCCCCGGCCTCACCGTCGTCGAGTCCGGCGCTGTCTGCTGCGGCATCGCCGGCACGTACGGCCTGAAGAAGGAGAAGTACGACGTCGCCCAGGCCGTCGGCAAGCCGCTGTTCGACATGGTCAAGCGGACGAACCCCGACCTCGCCCTGTGCGACACCGAGACCTGCCGCTGGCAGATCGAGCAGTCCTCCGGCGTGAAGACCGAGCACCCGATCTGGATGGTCCACCAGGCCTACGGCCTCTCCTGATCTCTCCTAGCCCTATGCCCTGGCCCAGCGCTGGGCCCCCGTCCTGACCCTCTTCTCCACAGAAGCCACCGTTTGGCGCAGAAGCCGCCGTTCAAGCGGCGGTTTCTGCGCCAAGTCGCGGCCTTTGGTGGGTCAGGGGCGGGTCGCGGTGGCCAGGACGGCCGCGCCGTGCAGGTGGAGCAGGCCGTCAGCGCCCCGGTTGTGCTGGCTGAGGCGGTCGTAGGAGGCCCGCATCGCTGCGCGTCCGGCCTCGTCCTGGGCAAGGTAGGTCTGGCCAATCCCTGCGACGCCACGAGCCGGGGCGCTCCACCAGAGTTCCGCGTCGACCACGTGCTCGAACCCGTGGACCCAAGCGTCGTTCACCTGCAGCCCGGACGACGTCAGGAGTGCGGCGAGGCCCTCCGGCGTCCCGAGGGCATCGACGGCGGGGTTGCGAGCAGGCACGGTGATGCCGGCGTCGGCCAGCACGTCGTCCCACAGGGTCCGCAGCGGGGTCGCCCCCGTCGGCCAGACCGAGGCGCCCAGCCGTCCGCCCGGACGGAGCACCCGCTGCAGCTCGACAACGGAGGCTGCGACCTCGGGAACGTGGTTCAGCACGAAGTTGCCGACGACGACGTCCACCGAGGCGTCGGCGAACGGCAGGCACGGGAGGGCGGCCCGCACCAGCGTCGCCCCGGGGGCGGCGAGACGGGCGAGGTCGAGCATGTCGGACTCGGGATCGACCGCGACCACCGCGCACCCGCGTGCCAGCGCAGCAGCGGCTACCGGGCCCGCCCCGGTGCCCACGTCGAGCAGCGTCTCTCCTGCCCGTGGATCAAGCGCGTCCAGCAGTGGGTCGATCGCGTGGGCGCACTGCCCGGCGAAGGTCTGCGCGTACGCGTTAGCCCTGCCGTCCCACTTGCGCAGCGTCACCGGGCGTCGAACGCGCGGACGAAGACCGGAGTTGTGGCAGTCGAGGCCGCCTTTTCGTAGTGGTAGCCGGCTCCGTCGAACTGCTTCAGCGCGCCGGCCGTGCGGACGCGGTTGAGCACCAGCCAGGCCGCCAGCTCGCCCCGGGCACGCTTGGCGAAGAAGGACACGACGCCACGCTTCCCGCGGGCATCCGTGTCCTCGAACCGCGGGGAGACCACCGGGGCCCCCAACACGTCGGTCCGCACTGAGCCGAAGTACTCCCCCGACGCCAGGTTGACCACGACGCCAGCTCCCGGCGAGGCTGCAAGGTCGTCGCGCAGCACGTCGGTGATGGTCGTGCCCCACCAGTCGTACAGCGAGCTTCCACGCTCCGAGGCCAGCCGGGTGCCCATCTCGAGACGGTAGGCCTGCATCAGGTCGAGCGGACGGAGCACGCCGTACAGCCCCGAAAGAATGCGGACGGTCTTCTGCGCCTCGGTGTAGGCGCGGGTGTCGAAACGCCGGCGGACGTCGAGGCCCTGGTAGACGTCGCCGTTGAACGCGAGGACGGCCGGACGGGCGTTCCGGCGCGTGAACGGGGTCTGGAAGGTCGACCAGCGGGTGGCGTTGAGCGCTGCCAGTTCGTCGGAGATATCGGCCAGCGCTGCGAGGTCGGCCACCGACTTGGTGCGCATCAGCTCGACCAGCTGCTCGGACTCCGCCAGCAGTCGTGGCTGGGTCGGCGTCACCCTTGGCAGCTTCGACTCGAAATCCAGTGACTTCGCCGGGGAGAGCAGGATCAGCACGCTGGTGAGCGTACCGCCGCCGGCTGTCGGTTCTCAGCGCTCTATCAGAAAACCGAGCGGGAGCGTACTGTAGCTGGTAGTGCATCCCCCCCGAGATGCGCCTGAAACTCAGGTGTCCATTATGAGCAACTTCACTTTGAGAGCGACAGCTATTTTCGTTGCCCTCGCAACAAGCGGCGCGAGCCTGCTTGTCTCCACCCCCACCGCTAGTGCTGCTACCACTGTCGAAACGGCAGCGTCAGCCTTCGGCCTCAGCTCCTACACCGTCACTGAGCTGCCCGGCAGCGGAGATATCACCAACGCCCTGAGAAGCGCCGTGGCCAGGCCCGGCACCCCCTATCAGGCCACCGTGGTCCATCTGCCCGCCGGTTCGATGACTGTCTCCTCGACCATCCGTCCCGCGAACTACGTCTACATCGTCGCCGAGT
Organism: Propionibacteriales bacterium; assembly: GCA_038220215.1. Lineage (GTDB taxonomy): Bacteria > Actinomycetota > Actinomycetes > Propionibacteriales > Propionibacteriaceae > Propionicimonas. The sequence continues at coordinate 441 of JBBRIY010000345.1, read as the reverse complement.
CCGGCACCACAGTCACCTGGAAGGGAAGCGACAGCTACTTGCTGCGCTTCAACACGGGCATCACTGCCGGCGTCTCCGGCGGCATGTGGAACGGCGCCGGCCGATCATCGACCACTGTCATCGGCATGGCCGGTGCAACCGTGAAGCTCGCGGGCGTCGCTGTGAAGCGCGCCGGCAAGTACGGCATCGTGGCCTACGAGAAGTCGACGCTCACGCTCAGCAACGTCACCACGTCCGAGAACAAGGTTGACGGTGTCCACCTCGAGGGGTCCACGCTGATCGCGTCCAACCTTCGCGCGGTCTACAACCGCCGCAACGGCGTCCAGCTCTCCAGCGGTTCGGTCGGGAGCATCTCCGGCAGCACGCTCGACCGCAACGGCCAGGCCGTGTCGGGCACCACGGACCACAAGACCGGCCACGGACTTGGCGTGGCTTCGGCCA
>JBBRIY010000344.1:0-3444 GCA_038220215.1 Propionibacteriales bacterium | reverse complement strand
CGGGGAAGTAGTCGAGCAGGCAGTTCGGTGCGCTGCCCTGGTTGCGACCGTCGATGTGCCGGGAGTAGTTCTCAATCCCTGAACAGGTGCCGATCTGGCGCATCATCTCGATGTCATAACCGGTGCGCATGCGCAGCCGCTGTGCCTCGAGGAGCTGGCCGTTGGCCTCGAGTTCCGCGAGCCGGATTGCCAGCTCGATCTCGATCTCGCCGATGGCCCGTTCCATGCGTTCCGGGCCGGCCACGTAATGCGACGCGGGGAACACGTAGACCTCGGTGTCGGTGCTGAGCACCTCTCCGGTGAGCGGGTGCAGCGTGGACAGGGCCTCGATCTCGTCGCCGAAGAATTCCACGCGCACGGCATGCTCCTCGTACATCGGGAACACCTCGATCGTGTCCCCCCGTACCCGGAACGTCCCGCGGGTGGCCGCCAGGTCGTTGCGGACGTACTGGATGTCGACCAGCCGCCGCAGCAGGCCGTCACGATCCATCGACTCGCCGGTGCGCAGGCGGACCATCCGGTCGACGTACTCCTGCGGGGTTCCCAGGCCGTAGATGGCGGAGACGGTGGCGACGACGATCACGTCACGCCTTGTCAGAAGCGAGTTCGTGGCCGAGTGCCGGAGCCGCTCCACCTCCTCGTTGAGCGAGGAGTCCTTCTCGATGTAGGTGTCGGTCTGCGGGACGTAGGCCTCGGGCTGGTAGTAGTCGTAATAGGACACGAAGTACTCGACGGCGTTCTCGGGGAAGAACGCCCGCAGCTCGTTGGCGAACTGCGCAGCCAGCGTCTTGTTGGGCTGCATCACCAGCATGGGCCGCTGGACCCGCTCGGCCAGCCACGCAATCGTCGCCGTCTTCCCGGTTCCTGTGGCGCCGAGCAGCACGACGTCCTGCTCGCCGGCATTGATGCGCCGTTCGAGCTCGACGATCGCGGCCGGCTGGTCACCGGCCGGTTCGAAGTCGGCCACCACCTTGAAGGGGGCGAGCTTGCGCTGCAAATCGGTCACTGGTCGCACGATGACGAGCATAGGCCGCCCCTCCGACAGTCCTGTCGGAGGGGCCGGGCTCCTGTGCCGCCTGCTGCGTCAGCCGGCGGACTGGGTGGTCAGCACCACTCCGAGCATCTGGTCGATGTCGGTGAAAGTGGCGTCCGGAGTGTCCTTCGTGAACAACATCGTCGTGAGTGTTGAGAGCCCGTCGGTGTTCCGCACCGCACCGAAGGTGACCACCAGCATCTGCTGGCTCTTCCCGTTCGAGCTGGACACGAAGGCGGCAGGGCAGCTGGCAAGGCCCAGGTTCTTCAGCGAGATCGCCTGGTCCTTCGGCTCACCGAACTTGGCCCCGGGCGCCTCAGACAGAATCTGCCGGTTGAAGGCGTCGCAGAGCTGGCCCGGATTGGTGTTCTTCTTCTGCTCCACGACCCTTGTCACAACGACGGCCTTGCCGTTGCCCACTGACACCGCCCCGGGTGCCTGCTCCTGGACCTCCCACCCTTCAGCGGGCATGAACATGACGCCATTGCCCAGATCGATCAGGCCGTTCGGCGGGGTTGTCGGCTCGGTCGTCGGCGATTCCGTCGGAGCGGTGGTGGGATCAGTCGTGTCGGTCGGCACCGCCGTCGGCTGCGTGGTCGCCGTCGCGGTCGGCACCGGACCGGGAGACGGCGTCACCGGGTCGACCGTCGGGGTCGACCGGTTGGACATCATGAGCAGGACGCCGCCGGCGATGACCAGGAGGGCCACAGCGCCGATCACAATCAGGAGGATCTTGGACGACGAAGCGCGTCCCGACGGGGGCGGTGTGGGCTGGCCGGCGTAGCCTCCTGCTCCCTGCGGCCGGTAGGCCTGCTGGCCCTGATAGGCCTGCTGGCCCTGGTAGACCGGCTGGCCCGGATACGGCTGCTGCTGGCCCGGATACGGCTGCTGCTGGCCGGCGTACGGCTGCTGCTGACCCTGGTAGACCGGCTGGACCGGGTAGGGCTGCTGGGGATACTGCGGTTGCGCCGGCTGCTGCGGGTATCCGCCCGGCTGGCCTGACCCCTGGCCCGGGTAGGGCTGCGGCGGTGACTGCGGCTGCTGCGGGTAGCCCTGCGGGGGAACCGGAGGCTGCTGCGGGGGAACCGGAGGCTGCCCGCCTGGAACCTGCGGGCCGGTGGGTGGTGGGGTCTGGCTCATTTCTCCTCCTCCACATCCGGCTCGTCGACGGGTATGACGGTCTGCTCCTCGTCGGGTTCTGGGGGTGGCGCGTCACCAGCGGCCGTCGGTGCCGCCGCGGCGGTGGCCATCGCCGGCGCCTTGGCACGGGCGCGCATGGAGACGCCGCACGCGCTGCAGAAGGCAGAGCCTGGCAGGAGTGGCATCTCACAACGCACGCAGAAGGCCTGTTCCTCACCGACGAAGTGCTCGGCCTTGGCGGCCGCCTCGAGGGCACCCTCCAGCAGTCCGGCCTGCAGCACCGTGCGGAGCCGGATGATCAGACCGCCGAGGATCAGCAGTCCCCACATCACCTGCAGGGGCACCGCAACGTTCGGGCTGCCCACGTAGCCGAGCAAGTAGACGCCGGTGGCGTAGAGGACGTTTGCTCCCATGGCCAGTGCGACCCCACCGAAGTAGCGCGGCGTGTACCCGTCGAAGCCCTTTCCGAGCCCGGAGAACTCGGCGACGGCGAGACCGGTGGCCGTACCCATCACCAGGGGCTTCACAAAGCCCTCAAGGAAGATCAGGGACGCGAACTGCGCGGGCTGGGGCGTCACAAGGCCCCCGGTCAGCAGTGCCCAATGACGGACCAGCGTGTCGAAGCACGCATAGGCGACGCCGCTGACCACGCCGAAGGTCACGCCGTCCATGAGGTCGTCGAACGCCGGGCGGCTGGCGAGCAGCACCGGCCCGACCTGGCGGATCAGTTCGCCGACGACGGGCACGAGGATGGCGAGGATCAGGAAGGTGCCCCACTGGGGCCCGCCCAGCAGATCACCCTCGGGGTCGCGGAGGGTGGTCGTGAGGGGCAGCAGCGCGGTCCACAGCGCGGTGAAGAGGGCCGCGGCGAGACCGGTCAACCCGAAGGCCAGACCGATGACGGCAAGGGGCTCGTCCTCCCACAGGTTCACGTCGTAGAGGTAGGTGATGTAGACGATCGGGATCGCGAAGGCTGCCACCAGGACAGCGATCGGCATCGCACCGAAGATCGCCGCGACCAGGGCAACCACGAGGGTGATGGTGAAGGCCGTGCGGTACGTCTGCGGATGACGTCCGGCTTCGCGGGGCATGATCGAGCTGATCAGCGCGAAGGACGCGACCGGCTCATCGGGCTGGAGGGCGAAGCGGGGACGGCGGCGGGCGTCTCCTCCCACCAGGTCCTGACCGCAGTGGTGACAGAAATGTGCGACCTCGGGAACCGGGGATTGGCAGCGTGAACAATGCATGAAAGGCCTCCTGCGTTGCCGTTG
>JBBRIY010000343.1:0-3445 GCA_038220215.1 Propionibacteriales bacterium | reverse complement strand
GGCCCAGGCCACGCTGGCCGGCCCGACCACGATCGATTGGGCGCGTGTCACAGCCAGCGCTGGCGTCGGAAGTTGCGGTACAACAGCCAGCACGCCCCGACCATCACCGCAGCAACCACCGGGTACCCCCAGGGCGACTCCAGTTCGGGCATGTAGCGGAAGTTCATGCCGTAGATTCCGGCGATCATCGTCGGCACGGCAGCGATCGCGACCCACGCCTAGATCTTGCGCATGTCCTCGTTCTCCGACACCGACAGCCGTGCGACCGCGGCCTGCAGGATCGAGCTCATCAGCTCGTCGTAGTTGGCAACCTGCTCACGCACCTGCTCGAGGTGGTCGTGGACGTCGAGGAAGTACTGCCGCAGGTCCTTGTCGCGCTGGCGTTCCCCGAGCATCCGCAGCGGGAGGTGCAGCGGAGCGATGGAGCGCTTCATCTCGATCAGGTCGCGCTTGAGCTCGTAGATGCGCTCGACCTGTGGAATGCCGCGGACGGCGAACACATGGGTCTCGATCTCCTCGACATCCTCCTCGACGGCCTCAGCCACCCGAAGGTAGTCATCCACCACGCTGTCGAGGACGGCGTGCAGCACGGCCACCGGACCGCGGGCCATCTGCTTCGGCCGCGATTCGAGGTGTCGGCGCACCGGCTGTAGCGCGCCGTAGCGTCCGCGGCGCACGGTGACGGCGAACCAGTCGCCGACGAAGACGGTGGCGGAGCCGGTCTCGACGATCTCGCCACCCTCGTTGCGGACGGCGCTCTCGACGTAGCCGATGGTGCGAAGCGAGAGGAAGATGCCGCCGTCCTCGTGGCTTTCCAGCTTCGGCCGCTGACGCTCCCCGTTGGCGTCCTCCAGTTCGAGGGGGTGCAGTCCGAAGAAGCCGCCGAGGCCATTCAGCTGGCTGATCGACGGCTCGAAGAGACCCAGCCAGATGAAGCCGTCGCCGCCTCGCGCGCGGGTGCAGGCACCGTGGAAGTCATCGCCCGGTTGCCGGACCCCGTTGACGTAGAGCGCCCAGTCGATGGCTGCACCAAGCGGGTTCACGGCGTCGGTGGCTTCGGTCGGGGAGACCGCCGGGAGGGCGTCGGCGACGGTGACCGGCTCGATCCGGCGTCCAGGCAGGGACAGCTTCACGGTGATCGAACCCCCCGGGTGCGTGTGTCAACACCGTGAACCTAACAGCAGTCCCTGAACTGCAGGTGAACGACGCTTCTCCCGGCGTCAGGGCCGGCGCGGACACACTGTGTAGCGGTCCACGAGCAGAGCATCGTCACAATCACACCGGCTAGCGCGCCACCGATTCCGCGCCGACCGTACAGACCGGCGCCCACGGCGGCCACGGCCAGCAGGGCCGCCAGCCAGTCGGGCTCCCCGGTTGCCGGAGCAATGAACATGAGTCCCGCGAACGCAGCGATCCCGTAGGCCTGGGAGGCCGCCCCGAACCGCCGCCGAAGTCCTTGCCACAGCATCAGTGCCGCTGCTGCGCACCAGAGCGCTGCGCCCAGTCGGAACCCGGTCTCGAAGAACCACGCGTTCGAAAGGGAGCCCGGCGTGCCGCCAAGGGCGCTGAAGACCTCCGGAAGCCACGCCTGGGCCGCGGCGATCAGTCGGAAGGTGATCGGACGGTGCGAGAAGGTCTCGGCCACCGAGTAGCCAGAGACACGGTGCACGCCCACCTCGTACCGGACGTTGCCGTTGAGCGGAAGCCCGACGACCGCAGCGGTGGCGAGAGCCATCGCCAGCACCGGCCACAGCGAGCCACTGACCCGACGGTCAAGGCCTGGTCGTCGTGCGATCACCATGGCGGCTGTGGTCATCGTGGGTTCCAGCGTGCACCGGCAGCACCTGTCATCCTCCGGCCGGTCTGGGCCGGGACCGCGCCAACCGGGGCGACAGTGCACCACGCGACACTCACAAGGAAGTCCGGGGGCGCGGGCACCTCGGCAACGACATAGCTGGCTGCCTGGCCCGCGATCCACGCACCGCCGCGACGGAGATGCACAGAACCCGGGTCGATCAGGAGGCCGCGCCCGTCGGCCTTGAGCACGGCACCCACCCGCGTCCACCGCCGCAGGATCGGCTCGGTTGACGCCCCGAGAACGCGACGGAACTCGTCCACGCGGGCGGTATCGGCGACACAGGACTCGACATCAACCCCCAGCCGGCTCACCTGGCTGGACGGTGCCACCGCGACGACCACGATGTCGGCCGCGTAGGACACGCTGGCGAGCGCCGGGACATCCTCCAGTTCGACGCCGGCATGCAGTCGCCCGCAGCGTCTGCAGGGTCCGGCAGTGACCGTCCACCCCGTGGCCTGGGGGAAGAGGCCGGCCACCAGCGCATTGATGAGGAACCGGCCCACCACGAACCGGTCCCGCAGGCCGGGGGCCAGCCCCTCAAGGCGGAGCAGGTCCGATCCGCCGAGTGCGGCCAGGGGTAGCGCGTGGCCGATCCGCCGGGCGGGAGCCCAGGCAACCAGGGCGGGGCCGATGCACACGCTGCCGGCGTGGAAGCCCACGACGCTAGCGCGCACAGCACTGACGGCACTCACCGGCCGGGCCCGGCAGGCCGATCCTGGGCATGGCTCTCCTTCGAACTCGACCACTCGACCATGTCGGGTCTGGACCAACGGCTGCCGACACCGACGTGAACGCAGGACGATGAACCCGCAAACAGGCGGCCGACGACGTGGGTCTCCGTACGGTCCTGGACCCGCGGGCCCGCGGACCACGCCTTGGACGTAGTTGAACGGCAGAGGTCGTTTAGGCAGTCTGTTCACGTGGCTCACCATCGGAAACCGTCGAAGAAGACGACGGCCGCCGGTGCGGTTGTCGTACGCGACGGCGACAACGGCCCCGAAGTCCTGCTGGTGCACCGCGTCGACCTCGACGCCTGGGTGCTTCCCCATGGCGCGCTCGACCCGGACGAGTACCCCGCCGGCTGCGCGGTCCGGTGCACCCTCGAGCAGGCCGCGCTCGACATCCGGATCGGCGTTCCGCTCGGCCAGGTGAGCCGGACCGACGGGCACCATTCGCAGCAGATCGCCTATTGGCGCGCCGTCGCCGTCTCGGCCGGACGCCACCATCCCAGCCACGGGGTGGACCGTGTTGCCTGGGTGCCCGCGCCCGAGGCAGGCCCGCTGGTCTCCCCTGACGAGCGGATCCTGATCGGACGGGCGGTCGAGCTGCCGGAGTCGGTACCGGTGCTGATCATCCGGCACGGCAAGGCGATGCTGCGCGCTGACTGGAGCGGACGCGACCAGGCTCGGCCGCTCACAACCCGCGGACGCCGGCAGAGCCAGCGATTGGTCGCACTGCTGGAAGCCTTCGGTGTCGGACGGCTCGCGTCCTCCACCTCGAACCGGTGCATGAAGACCCTGCAGCCGTTCGCGAAGGCCAGCCGCCTCGAGGTCGTCGGCTGGACGACCCTCAGCGAGGAGCAGGCGG
>JBBRIY010000342.1:0-3452 GCA_038220215.1 Propionibacteriales bacterium | reverse complement strand
CCGTGGACGGTGACGTTCGAGTCGTCGGCCAGGTCGATGGTCAGCTGGCCGGATTCCACGCGCACCCGGGAGCGCCCGGTCGTGATCGTGCCCTTCAAGGTGGCCGACCCGGCCTGGACCAGCACATCGTTGGCCTCGGCGATGCCGGACAGCTCGGCGCCACCAGCGGTGACGCGGACCTTGCCGAGGTACGGCAGGTCGGTGCAGGTCAGGTGGCCGGCGGTGACCTCGACGTCCACGATGATGGCCGGATTGATGCGCAGGTAGAGCTCCTTGCCCAGGCCCATCGCACGCAGCTCGTCGAAGCTGCGGGGCGGGCGCAGGATGCTGAACCCGTCAAGGCTGGGGCCGAGCTCGCCATCGCTGGTGACCTCGAGGACCGAGCCGTTGCGGCGGAGCACGTGCGGGCCCTCGGCCGAGGCTGTGGCGACGGTGGGGTCTCCGACGATGCGGACGCGGCGGCCGACGGCGTGGACGGAGATGCGGTCGACGCCTTTGCTGCCGGTGGGGCGGCGGCGTCCGGTGCCCGGGGAGGACTCCGGCCCGGGCTGGCCGAACACCTCGCGGGCGTACGGCGGGAACTGGCGACGATCCGCGTCGTCGTCCGGATCGGACTTCAGTTCTTCGTTGGTGGGTTCCGCCGGCTTGGGCTCCGGCGTCGCGGCCTTCAGTTCGTCAATGCGTCGTGCCGCTTCGGAGGCGTCGATACGGCCGGCGGCCAGATCCTCGAGGATCGGGCCCAGATCAGGAGTGCTCATACCTCTAGAGTAGGGCGAACTTGCCAGAAACGAAAGCTGTTCTTTCTATTCTGGTAGCTCTTCCTGCAAAGAGCCGTCGAAACGGGTCGGGTCCAACCCCCGGATGAAGGCCACGGTGAAAGCCAGTACCGGGATCACCAGCAGCGCCCCAACGATGCCGGCCAGCGTCGCACCGACGGCGAGGCCGAGGAGAACGGCCAGCGGATGGAGCGACACGGCGCGTCCCAGAAGGATCGGCTGCAGGAAGTGGCCCTCGGCCTGCATGACAAGGATCGTGATGCCCAGCATGATCAGGGCACTCACCGGACCGTGGGTGACCAGGGCGAGCGCGCAGGCAACCGTCCCCGCGAGGACCGCGCCGACGACGGGTACGAAGGCGGTGACGAAGGTCAGCGCGAACAGTGCCCAGGCCATCGGTAGCTGCAGTGCCAGCGCACCGATCAGGATGCCGATCGCATCCACCAGGGCGACCAGCACCTGGGCGCGCATGTAGGCAACAAGGGAAGCCCAGCCCCGCTCGCCCGCCCGGAAGGTCGGCACCTGGTAGTGCTCCGGGGCCAGGCCCACCGTTGACGTCCAGATCTTCCGGCCGGAGGCGAGGAAGAAGAAGGAAGCGATCAGCGCGATCGCCAGGCCGGCGAGGAAGTGGCCGACCCGCACACCGGCGCTGGCCGCAACTCCCGCCAGTTCGGCGCGGGACTCGTTGACCCAGGTCGTCAACTGCTGCAGATAACCGTCCAGCTGTGCCTGGTCGATGTGCAGCGGACCAGAAGCCAGCCATGCGATCACCTGGCCGGCTGCGACCACGGACTGGTCGATCAGCTCAGGCAGTTCGCGTGCCACCTGGGCACCGATCGCGACGAAGACTCCCGCGATCACGACGACCATGACCAGCAGGGATCCGACCGCCGCCAGCGCCACCGGCCACCGCCATTTCCGCAGGAGGGCGTTCAGGGGTGAGAGCAGGGCGGCCAGCAGCACCGCGACAGCAAGCGGCACAACCACACCGGAGAAGTACTGGAGCAACCACCAGAGCAGGGCGACGACTGCTGCGAGCACCAGGACGCGCCAGCCCCAGTCGGCGGCGGTCACGATTCCCTGCGGGAGGCGGGAACCCTGGTCGTTCCGGTCGGCACGGCGGGAGCGGGGTGTAAGCACGCCTCACTGTAGCCAGCAGCCCGCGTCCCAAACCTCGGGCACAACCCCGATCTGTCCCCCGCTCTCGGTCGTCGCAACCGCTCTTCCCGCCGGGACGCGGACCGGATGGGGCGGGCGGCGCTAGGGTGGCGCGAGTGAGGAAGCCGTTGTCCGAACAGGTCGCCCCAGACTGGGCCGAAGCCCTTGCCCCGGTCGAACCGGTGATCGCACGGATGGGCGACTTCCTGCGGGCCGAACTTGCTGCCGGACGGGACTACCTCCCCGCGGGGGCGAACGTGCTGCGCGCCTTCACCCGTCCGCTGGCCGATGTGAAGGTGCTCGTGGTCGGCCAGGACCCCTACCCCACGCCGGGTCACGCCGTCGGGCTGTCGTTCTCCGTCGCCCCCGACGTGCGACCCCTCCCCCGAAGCCTTGCCAACATCTATGCAGAACTGCAGGCCGACCTGGGTATCGAGCCGGCGGTCTCCGGTGACCTGAGCCCGTGGTTCACCCAGGGCGTGCTGCTCCTGAACCGCGTTCTCACCGTCCGGCCCGGAGCGTCCGGCTCGCACCGCGGCAAGGGCTGGGAGGAGGTCACCGAGTGCGCCATCGGGGCACTCGCCGCCCGCGGCGGCCCGCTGGTAGCCATCCTGTGGGGCCGTGACGCCCAGTCGCTGGCCCCCCGGCTGGCCGGCGTCGCCCAGATCGCATCGGCGCACCCGTCCCCGCTGTCCGCCCACGCCGGGTTCTTCGGGTCGCGGCCGTTCAGCCGTGCCAATGCAGCCCTGGAGTCGCAGGGCGGCACCCCCATCGACTGGCGCCTCGCATGAGCTGGAATGCCGGGGACGCCGGCAGTGTTTCCACGAACGTGTTCGGAACAAAATCACAGATGATCAGCCCTGAGGTCGCCCTGCCCGGTCGCGAGCGCAGCCTTCTCATGGGGCCCGCCTTCCACGAGGTGCTCGGCACCCGCATCGACCAGGTGCCCGAGGGCGCGGAAGTCGCCTACTTCGCACTCGGCTGTTTCTGGGGAGCCGAGAAGCTGTTCTGGCAGGTCGACGGCGTTGTCACGACGGCCGTCGGCTACCAGGGCGGCTACACGCCCAACCCCACCTATGAAGAGGTGTGCTCCGGCCGTACCGGGCACGCCGAGGCGGTGATGGTCGTCTACGACCCCAAGAAGGTGTCCTACGGCACCCTGCTGAAGGTGTTCCTGGAGAACCACAACCCGACGCAGGGCATGCGCCAGGGCAACGACAAGGGCACGCAGTACCGCTCTGCGCTCTATGTCACCGACGCCGAGCAGGACGCAGCCGCCCACGCGGCCATCGCCGATTACCAGCCGGAACTGTCCGCTGCCGGCTACGGCCCGATCACCACAGAGGTACTCACGGCAGGCCCGTTCTACTTTGCGGAGCGCTACCACCAGCAGTACCTCGACAAGAACCCGAACGGGTACTGCCCCATTCACGCCACCGGCGTGACCTGCCGCGCGCCCGGCTGAGGCGTGTCGGCGTCGCGACCTTGACCGGTTCTCACCTCTGCCGGTTAACTGGC
>JBBRIY010000341.1:0-3457 GCA_038220215.1 Propionibacteriales bacterium | reverse complement strand
GCCGCGATCAGGCACAGCGGAATGTTGACGATGAAGATCCAGCGCCAGGAGGTGAACTGGGAGAAGATCCCGCCCAACGCCGGTCCCACCACCGACGACACGGCCCAGACGCTGGCGATGTAGCCCTGCACGAGGGCACGTTCCTCGACGGTGTAGATGTCGCCGACGATCGTCATCGACATCGGCGCTGCAGCTCCCGCGCCGAGGCCCTGGATGACGCGGAAGACGATCAGGGACGTCATGTTCCAGGCCAGGCCGGCCAGCACGGAGCCGAGCAGGAACAACCCGATTCCGACAAGGATCACAGGCTTGCGGCCGATCGTGTCGGCGAGCTTGGAGTAGATCGGCACCGAAACGGCCTGGGCGAGGAGGTACACCGAGAACAGCCACGGGAACTGGTCGAACTCGCCGAGGTCCTTCACGACAGAGGGAACAGCCGTGGCGAGGATGGTGGCGTCGATGGCGATCAGACCCGTCGTCAGCATCAACGCCAACAGGACCGCGCCCCGCTCGGACCGGAAACCAACCGTCGTGCCTCGTGTACTGCTCACCCTGCTACCAAGTCCTCAGCATTGCGAGGTATTCCGGAAACGTCTCGCCGCTTAGGGTGTGAGTATGTCCTCCGGACCCGCTGACTACCTGGCGATCAACCGTGCGAACTGGGACAGCCGTGCGCCGATTCACGCCCAGAACTACGGCATCGAGGGGCTGCTCGCCGACCCGTCCGCACTGTCTCAGGTGGTGGCCTTCGACGTGCCGCGACTGGGGGACCTGACGGGCCTCGACGTCGTCCACCTGCAGTGCCACATCGGCACAGACACCCTGAGCCTGCACCGGCTCGGTGGGCATGTCACCGGGGTTGACCTGTCGCCGGCCTCACTCGCGGAAGCGCGAAAGCTGGCCGACCAAGCCGGTGCCGACATCGATTACGTCGAGTCCGACGTCTACGCCGCACCCGACGCGCTGGGGGAGAGGCAGTTCGACCTGGTCTACACCGGTATCGGGGCCATCTGCTGGCTGCCGAACATCCGCCGCTGGGCGGAGGTGGTGGCCGGCGTGCTGCGTCCGGGCGGACGCCTGTTCATTCGCGAAGCGCACCCGGTGCTGTGGGCGTCCATCGTCGTCCCGCTCGGCGCCGACCCGATCGACCGGGCCCAGCAGCCGTGGATCACCCGCGCGGGCAGGGACACAGTCGCCCTCGAATTGCCGTACTTCGAACAGGAGCAGGGCATGGCCTGGCACGAGGAGGCCACCTACGCCGGCGACGACCCGGTGGCCTCGCCGGACACCCTGGAGTGGAACCACGGGCTGGGGGAGATCATCACCGCCCTGTTCGACGCAGGCCTGCAGCTGACGTCCTTCACCGAGCACGACAGCGTGCCGTATGCCGCGCTGCCGGGCCTGATGGACTTCGACGAGGCGACGGGGGAGTACCGGCTCAGCGACCGCCCGGAGCGGTTGCCGGCCAGCTACACGCTCACCGCCGTCAAGCGGTGAGTCGGAGCCGGAATAGTTGAACCGACAACAGTCTTGTGAAGGAGTGTCGATGTTGTCGGACGAAGGAGTGGACATGGCCCGGATCTCGGTTATCGGTGGAACCGGCTACGCCGGCAGTGCGGTCGTGCGTGAAGCAGCCAGACGCGGGCATCAGGTGATGGCCGTGAGTCGTACCGCACCCGAGGCGCCGGTGCCCGGCGTCACGTACGTCGCCGGCTCGGTGCTTGACGCTTCAGTGCTCCAGGGCACGGTCGACGGCGCCGACGTGGTGTTCGAGGCCCTGTCACCCCGTGGCGACATGGCGGGCAAGGTGGGGGCCGTGATCGATGACCTGATCGCGCTGGCCGCAACGGCGGGCGTCCGCCTGGGCGTCCTCGGTGGCGTGTCGTCGGTGCTGGTCGCCCCGGGAGGACCGCGGTTGTTCGACGTGGCCGACCCCGCGCCCGAGGTGTTGCCGGAGATCCAGCTCGGACTCGACAAGCTCGAAGCGATGAAGAGTTCTCCGGAATCCCTGGACTGGTTCTACGTGAGCCCAGCGGCCGAGTTCGGCGCCTGGGTGCCGAGCACGGAAACCGGCGCCTACCGCATCAGCGAGGATGTCCTGCTCACGGGGCCCAGTGGCACGTCCGAGATCTCGGCCGGTGACCTGGCGATCGCCATCGTCGATGAGATCGAGAACCCCACCCATCATCGCCGGCGCTTCCACGTCGCCCACTGACCGACGGGGGAGTTCGACGCCCGTCCAGAGCTGGATTCTGGTGAGGCTTCACGACAGCGACACCCTCGTGGGCGGTGACAGCTTCTACCTACACCCGGACCACGCCGCAGGTCAGGAGGCGCAGGCGAGAACCCTTCGCGGGTGAGCCAGGCCGGCTGGTGAGAGGTGCCGGGACGGACGCGCCGTAGACTGTCCCTGGACGCCGACGCACTTCACCGCGAAGATGAGCCCGATCCGGCCTCCAGGACGAAGTTGCATCATGGGCACCTACGGCGAAACGACAAGGGGCGAGACCCTGCCCGCCACCAGCTTCAAGTCAGCCCAGCCGGCCGACGACAAGCGGACCAACACATGCGACCTGTGCGTGGCTCCCTCGGTCGCCGTCGTCGTGATCGGTGAGGAACCGAACGCCCTCTCCCTGGAGTTCTGCGGGCATCACCTCGCGCTGCACACCGCGAAGCTGACCGACCGCGGGCACACGGTGCTCTTCCACAAATAGCGCGACGGGATTCGCACTCGCCTGAGTGCACTGCTGCCGTCTGGCGGCTGGTATCGGGCTCGGCAGGGCACCTCCGGTCGGTGACCGAGTGAGCTGCAGGGTCAGGTGGCGTCCGGTTCGGCGAAGCCGGGCAGGTGATCGCGCAACACCTGGGCGAAATGGGCGCGGACGTCCAGCTGGGAAAGCACAGCGATGCCGCCCATCCACACCCGGTAGATCAGGCCGTACTCCGGCGGGATGTTGAGGCTCGTGGCCACGCCATTGGTGCGCGCGTCGCCGTGCACGCGGGCGAACTGCCCCTGGGCCCACTCCCGGTTGAAGGCGAACTCCTCGACCCGGGCGGGTTCGACGAACGGGGACAGGTAGTCAAGCAGGTCGCTTGCCTCCAGGTCGCCGGTGACGAAGCCCTCCTCCTCCAGGCCGGCCAGCATGCTGTCGGCGTCCTGTGCCACGGCGTGGCGGATCAGCTCGCCCATGGCCCTGGGTAGCCCGTTGGGCAACCGGGAGACCAGCCCGAAGTCGACCACTCCCAGGCGGCCGTCCGGGGTGACGAGGAAGTTACCCGGGTGCGGATCCCCGTGCAGGATGCCTGACAACGACGGCCCGGCGAACAGGAAGGTCACGTAGTCGAGGGCGCTGCGGTTGCGCACGTCGTCCGGTTTGCCGATGAGGGAGGTCAGCTTCTCGCCATCGACCCAGTCGCTCACCAGCACCCGTCGAGTGGCCAGGTGGACGGCAGGAAC
>JBBRIY010000340.1:0-3496 GCA_038220215.1 Propionibacteriales bacterium | reverse complement strand
CCAGCTCTGCCAACGATGCCCGCACCCTGCAGGTGGTGGCAGAACCCAGCTTGCCGCGCGGGCTGGCAATCCTCGATGCACCCGACGTCGACTCGGTCGTCGCGGAGAACCGTGCGCTCGCAGCCCAACTGCTCGCCGCGGCCGACCTGTGGCTGTTCGTCACGTCCGCGGCGCGTTACGCCGATGCCGTCCCGTGGGAGTACCTGCGCTCGGCAGCCCAACGGCAGGCCGTCGTTGCGGTGGTGCTCGACCGGGTGCCTCCGGCAGCGATGGACGAGGTGCCGGCGCACCTGGGACAGATGATGGTCCAGCGCGGCCTGGGCGGCTCGCCGCTGTTCGCCGTCCCGGAGACCCGGGTGGACGCCGACGGCCTGCTGCCGGACGCGGCCGTTGCGCCGATCCGGGACTGGCTGGGCGAGCTCGCCGCCGACGTGATGAGCCGCAACCAGGTGGTCCTGCAGACCCTGAACGGCGCGATCGGTGCACTGGCCAGCGGCGCGCCGCAGGTGGTCAGCGCCATCCAGGCGCAGGTGATCGGACTCGAGACGCTGCGCGCCGACGCCGAGCGGTCGTTCGCCGAGGCCGTGCGCACCATCGTCGTCCAGACCGCCGACGGCACGCTGCTGCGCGGTGAGGTGCTGGCCCGCTGGCACGACTTCGTCGGCACGGGCGAGTTCTTCCGTGCCGTCGAGCAGAAGATCGGCTGGATGCGCGACCGGCTCGTGGCAGCGGTGCGGGGCGAGCCCAGGCAGGCGGTCGATGCGAAGGTAGCCGTCGAATCCGGCATGGAGGTGCTCATCCGCGAGGAGGGCGAGGCTGCCGCACGGCGCGTCGAGTCCGCCTGGCAGGCGCACCCGGTCGGACGGCAGCTGCTCGCCTCCTCCGGCGACGATCTCGGGCGCGCGTCCAGGGACTATCCCCTTGCTGCGGCCCGCGCGATCCGCGACTGGCAAGGCGACGTACTCGACCTGGTGGTCCGTGAGGGTGGGGCGAAGAAGTCGGCGGCCCGGTTCTGGGCGCTGGGTGTGAACGGCGTCGGCGTGGCGCTGATGGTGTTGGTGTTCTCGCAGACCGGCGGGCTCGTGGGCGCGGAGGTCGGCGTCGCCGGCGGCACGGCCGTGCTGGCGCAGCGGGTGCTGGAGGCGATCTTCGGCGAGGACGCCGTCCGCCGGCTCGCCAAGCAGGCCAAGCGTGACCTGGACGGGCGGGTCGAGGCCCTGATGGCTGCAGAGCTTGCCCGCTACACCGCGACGCTCGACGCCGTCGACGTACGTCCGGAGCAGGCCGGCGAGATCGTGGCTGCCCTGGAGGGCCTCGACGAGGTGCGGTCCGGTGACGGACGACTGCAGGTGTCGACTTCCGGTGCGCCCACGACGCCGCGTGAGCTGGCACCGTCCGCTCGGGCAGCCCTGGAGGCTCCTGCGGCTGCACCGCTGGAGGGCGAGATCATCGAGAGTCGGCAGGACCACCCGTGAGCGCGACCGACGACCAGCTGGGCGCCCGCGTGCGCGCCCTCGCGGAAGCGGTGGAGGCCATCGACGGCCGCGGCACACCCGAGGTGGTTGCGAAGGCCAGGGCTGTCGTCGAGCGGGCGGGGGAGCGGGTCGCGTTCAGCGGCAGCTACACCGTGATCGCACTGGCCGGGGCCACCGGTTCCGGCAAATCCAGCCTGTTCAATGCCGTCACCGGCACCGACCTCGCAGCCGTGGCGGTGCGGCGGCCCACTACCTCGAAGGCCATGGGCGTCAGCTGGGGCCCACAGCTGCCGCACGAGCTGCTGGACTGGCTCGAGATCACCAAGCGGCACCTGGTGCCAGCGGGGCCGAACCAGTTCTCCGACCTGCTCCTGATCGACCTGCCCGACCACGACTCGACCGAACTGGCGCACCGGCTCACGGTCGACCGGCTCGTCCAGCTCGTTGATGCCCTGATCTGGGTGGTCGACCCCCAGAAGTACGCCGACGCCGCCCTGCACGATGGCTACCTCAAGCAGCTCGCCCCCTACGCGGAGGTGATGCTGGTGGTGCTCAACCAGGCCGACCGGCTGCCGCCCGCCGAACTCGACAACTGCCTGACCGACCTGCGACGGCTGCTCGACTCCGAGGGCCTGCGTGCCACCCCGATCATGTCCACCTCTGCGCTGCGGGGCACGGGTGTGCCCGAGTTGCGGGAGGCGTTGTCGCGGACGGTGGCAAACAAGCAGGCGATGGCGCGCCGGCTGTCCGCCGACGTCTCCGTTTCCGCAGCGGCGCTCGCAGCGGACCTGGGCGAGGACTCCGCGCCGTTCGTCAGCGACACCGCCAAGGACACCGTGATCCACGTCCTTGGCGAGGCCGCGGGGGTGCCGCTGGTCGTCGACGGGGTGCGCGGCGCCTGGCGGCGTCGCGGCTCGGTTGCCACGGGCTGGCCCTTCGTCACCTGGGTTGCGCGGCTGCGTCCCGATCCGCTCAAGAAGCTGCGCCTCGACCTCGCGCCGTCCGACCACAGCCCCACCGACGTGAACCGGACGTCCTTGCCCAAGGCCAGCTCCGTGCAGCGTGCGCGCGTGGAGCAGGGACTCCGGCAACTGACCGATTCGGCGGCGGACGGATTGCCGCGCGGCTGGGCGCAGAAGGTGCGCGACGCGTCCCGCGGCAGCCAGTCGCTGCTGCTCGACCGGCTCGACACGGCGATCGCCGGCGCGGACCTGACGGTGCGTCGCGGGACCTGGTGGTGGGCGCTCTTCGGAGCACTGCAGTGGCTGTTGATCGCAGCCGTCGTCGGCGGGGTGGGCTGGCTGCTCGCCAATCCCGTACTCGCAGGGCTGGGGCTGCCGCCGATCGCCGCTGTGCTCTGGTACGGCATTCCTGCCGGCACCTGGCTGCTGGTCGGCGGAGTGCTGGGCGGCATCCTGCTCGCCGTCCTCGGACGTGCGCTCGTCGAGATCGGCGCCAACGCCCACGCCCGGGCAGCCCGGCGCAGCCTCGAGGCCGCGATCGCCGCGGTGGTGGCAGACGAGGTGCTGGTACCGGTGCAGGCGGAACTCGACCGGTTCCAGCGCGCCCGGGTCGCGGTGCGCGCAGCCCAGGGCTGAATGTGAACCGAAAGAACCGTCCCGGTTGTTCAGAACGGAGGGGACGGTTCTCGTGGTTCACGTCTCGTTTTCCACAGCCTTGGGGTTCATCCACAGTCCGCACCGTCGTCTGACGCGTACAGGCTCCCGCTGCCGAAGATCTCCTCGAGCAACGATGAGGAGAGGGGAGCGCGAGATGGACGCGCAAATCTGGATGACAGGCAATGTTGGTAGCGAGGTCGAGTTTCGGCAGGTGCGTGACGACCTCGCCTTCGCCAGCTTCCGGCTGGGGTGCACGCCGCGGACGCGGAAGGCCGGCGACTGGGTGGACGGGGAGACGACGTGGATCGCGGTGTCGTGCAGCCGGGCAACGGCCGAGCATGTGAGGTCGAGCATCGGCAAGGGCGATCCGGTGATCGTGGTGGGCAGGCTGCGCACCACGCG
>JBBRIY010000339.1:0-3504 GCA_038220215.1 Propionibacteriales bacterium | reverse complement strand
GCCATTCCGCTCACCAGGCTTCGGCACGACGGGGTCGCCCGCGTCGGCCAGCACTTCGTTGCCCGCACGGGGATCACCCGGCTCGGCTTCGACGACCCGATGGTCGTCGAATTGCTCCGTCCACCAGCGGGGGATGCGCCGGGCGACCTGCCGGGAGTCGTGGAGGTTGCCAAGCAGGGACGGGTGATCGGGGGCCGGGTCCAGTGGACGGTCACGCCCACCGCCACCGGCGCGGACGTGGAGTGGACCCAGCACCTCGTGGTCGGCTGGTTGCCGCGCTGGCTCGATCCCGTCGTCGGCGTCCTCGGTCGGGCAGCCTACGGCGCCGGCCTCACCCAGCTGCTGCGTCCCTGACGGCGCCGGACCTGCGTTTCAGGCCGCCGACGCCTTCGAGCGGATCAGGCGAACCGCCTCGGCCACTCCACCTCCCCACGGCGCACCGTGCCCTGGCAGGATCCAGTCCGCATCGACGTCCGCCAATGTCGACAGCGACGCGAGTGCCTGGTCCGGGTCATCGGTGAACGGGGCGGCTCCCGGACCTTCGGCGCCGGTGAGAACGTGGCGGGTGGTCAGGGCGTCCCCGACGAAGAGGGCGCTCACGGCCGGCACGTGGAAGGCCACGCTGCCCGGTGAGTGACCGGGCATCGCGATCACGCGCGGTGCGCCCGGGAGGTCGAGGACCTCGCCGCCGCTGAACGTTGCCACCGTCTTGAGGTAGGTGGTCTTGAACGCTCCCTTACGCAGGCCGTACCAGACGAACCTGAGCAGCGGTCCCGGCTTCAGCGCTCCCCAGCCGGCATCGGGCTTGCCCTCACCGCGTGCCCTGCCGGCGTCCGCCTCGTGCACCCACACCGGGACCCCGTGCTCGGAGCGCAGTCGCTCGGCGAAGCCGAGGTGGTCCTCGTCCCCATGGGTGAGGATGACGGCCCGGACGTCCGTCAGTGACCGCCCCATGGCGCCAAGTTCGGCGACGAACTCCCGCCACTGGCCGGGAAGGCCGGCGTCGATGACCGTGACACCGGAGTCGTCAGCGACCAGGTAGCAGGCGACGATGTCGTTGCCCACACGATGCAGGTTGGGGGAGAGCTTCATCGGGCCACGACCGTGGAGTCGGCCAGCAGGAACCGGAGAGCGGGATTCGAAAGTGCGAACATGATCCTCCTCGACGTCGATTGCGATAGCTACGGTACGTAGCTATGATAGCTAACGTCAATAGCTAACCTCGGAAGGGTCGTCATCACATGCCAACACCGGCACGCACGTCCCTCGACGAGATCGTCGTGGCCGGTCGTGCGATCCTGACCAGTGAGGGCCTCGCGGCGCTCACCATGCACCGGGTTGCCGAGGGCGTCGGAGTACGCGCGCCGTCGCTGTACCGGCGGGTGCCGAGCCGCTCCGCCCTGGTACGGCTGGTGGCAGGCGATGTGGCCGCCGATGTCGAGAACCGGCTCGAGGCAGCGGCCAGCACCGGGGACCCCAGGCGGGACCTCAGAGCGCTGGCCCTCGCCCTGCGCGACTTCGCGCTGGCCGATCCCCACAGTTTTGAACTGCTCTTCTCGCCGCTCACCGACGACAGCGCGGCCGACCCGGGAGCCGTCGCGGCTGCAGCGGGACCGGTGATTCGGGTAGCCGGGCAACTCGCCGGGGCCGACCAGGCGCTCAATGCCGCCCGGACGGTGACCGCCTGGGCGGCAGGCTTCCTGCGAATGGAACTGGCTGGTGGTTTCCAGCTGGGCGGCAGCATCGAGGAGGCCTACGACTACGGCATTGAGCTCCTCGGCGACGGTTTCGCCCGCACCTCAAGCAGCTAGTCCTGGAGTTCCCAGGCGAAGCCGGCGAAGCCACTCACGGGCTCGCGCCAGGCGGGGTGCCGCGCCCTGTGCACCATGAAAAGAATGCCGATAAAGGGAATCGTGAGGCCAGCGAGAAGTCCCGCATACAGCGGAGCTGCGGCCACCGTGAGCAGGCTTGACGAAAGAACTCCGGAGGATATGGCAGCAACAGATGTCATCAATCCGAGCCCTGCGACAACCCAGATTCCCAGGATCATGCCGAGCGCAGCAAAGATCCAGATTGTGTACGGTTTCCTGTCGATCAGGTCACGGCTGAAGAATTTGGATGCAAGGTGATCGGAGTATTGGGACATTGAGGTTCTCAGCACTGCGACCGGGTCGGGCCGGGCATTTCTGCCCGGCTCGATCCCGTCGTGAACGGTCGGGTCGCTCAGATGGAGCGGATTGGCCACCAGGCTGTTGTCCAGCCTGGCTGTGGCTCCCCAGGGGAGGCCAATCGGGATGCCCACCGCTAGACCGTCACGACGATCTGGTTCTCGATGTTGGTCACGTTCGGGGACGACCAGGCGGCCCGTCCGGCCTCTTCCTTCTCTGCCCACGAGCCGACGTTGCCCGTGAGGGTCGCGTGGTTGCCGCTCACCACGACGTGGAGCCGCTTCGCGTCAACGATCGCGTTGCGCGTGAAGGCGTTCATGATGCGCTGCTCCGCATCCGCAGCAGTCGGCCGGGCCGTCAGGGTGACGTGATTCAGCACGTAGAACACCCCCCGCAGGTACTGCACCGCACGCTGCGCGGCCCTGCGCTCGTAGTCCCAGCGCACCTGACCGGTGAGGGTGACGGTGTGCTCGCTGATCTCTGCCTTGATCGTGTTCGGAATGTTCGCCGCGCCAGCCAGGGCCCGCTCGACTTCCTTGGCGATGTCGGTCTCCGTCGTGGGCCACATCCCCTTCGGGTGCACGGTCAGGTCGTCGACCACCGCAACCACCCCATGCACGCGCAGGGTTGCCTTCTTCGCCGCCGTGCGCACGAAGTGGTCGTCCACTTCGCCGGAGAGGGTGACGGCACCGTCTTCCACAGACACGCCGATGCCAGGGGCGTCCACGTCCGGGGTCCATTCAAGTTCGGCCTGGACGGCGGTCTGTAGGTCCTGGTCACTGCGCTTCGTGCTGGCGGTATTCATCTTCGGTCCTCTGATCTGCGGCACTCATCGTGCGTGCCTAGGAACAGAATCAACCCTCAGTCGACGGGCAGGTAGGGCCATTGGTCCTATGAGTCTCGCGGCGGCACCGGTTTGTCCGGGCCCTGCTTGCGGGCGCCGTAGGCGGCCACCTGCGTTCGGCGTTCCATGCCGAGCTTGGCCAGCAGGCCGGACACGTAGTTCTTGACCGTCTTCTCCGCCAGCCCCAGCTGCTCACCGATCTGGCGGTTGGTCAGACCTTCGGTGATCAGCTGCAGGGCCTGCTGCTCGCGGAGCGTGAGGTCGAACGCGACGGTGCGTGGCCCCGGGCCGGCGTCCAGCAGCTTCGCCTGCACCCGGGTCACGATGCCACGAGGCAGCAGGGACTCGCCTTGCGCCGTCCGCCGGATCCCCTCGACGAGGTTCCCGGCACGGACGTTCTTGATCACGTAGCCGGACGCGCCGGCGAGGACCGCTGCGAGGCTGGCGGAGTCCTCGTCGTACGCGGTGAGGATGAGGCAGCGGATGTCGGGC
>JBBRIY010000338.1:0-3516 GCA_038220215.1 Propionibacteriales bacterium | reverse complement strand
CCGGGCACCCAGGCGTGAGGCAGGGCACGCATTGCCGACTGCCCGTCGAGGTCGGCGAGGACCATCACAGACGTGGGGTGCTGCACCCAGACGCCGTGGACCTTCTGCGAGCCGCCGTAGTAGGCGAAGATCTTCTGCGTAAAAAAGGCCGGGCGCCCGTGCGAGACCTTTTCGGCCGCTTCGGGAAGCGCGAGCGTGACGCGACGCACTCGGGCCAGCACCGGATCATCCTCGTCGAACATCTTCGGGTGTTCCACTTCTTCCTCCGTTCTCCGGGCTCGATGGCCAGGCGTTGTGGCTTGATCGTCCCAGGGCTCATCCGACGGGACCCGCCGGGCGGCGTAGTGCCCAGGAGAGGAAGGCCTCTGCGGCATTCGCGACGACCCGCGCCCGCACGGAGGCGAAGAAGTCGAAGTCGTGCTGGGCTTGGGGAAGCTCTGCATAGATCACCGGGGCAAGGGACGCCGCGCGGAGGGTCGCTGCGACGGCGCGCGGGCCCTCAGGGGGAACCATGGTGTCGTACTCCCCGGAGATGATCAGCAGCGGCGGGGCGTCAGGGCGGGCCAGTTCCGCGGGAGAGCTGGACGGCTCCGAGGTGCGAGGCCCGAGGTACCCGTAGAGGACGATCACCCCGCGCACGCTGGTCTCCGCCTGCTCGAAGCCGGGCTGGAAGCGGGCCTGGTCGGAAGTGAGCGCGGCGGAGACCGCCAGATGGCCACCAGCCGACGCACCGGCGAGGAACACCTGGGACGGATCTGCGCCGTACTCGGCGGCATGCTCGCGTGCCCAGGCGATCACCCGCTTGGCGTCGACGAGCGGGTTGGGGAAGGCGCCCGCCCCACGGAGACGGTAGTTCGCGCTGATGCAGAGCCAGCCGCGGCCCGCCAGCTGGTTGAGCAGAACGACACCCTCCCTGCTCTTTCCGCCCTGGACGAAACCGCCACCATGCAGGTGGATGAGTACCGGGCGCGAACCCGATGGCTCGCGTCCACGGTACACATCGAGGAGATGCGCTCTGGGGTCAGGGCCGTAACGGACGTTCCTGGTTCGCTGCACGCCTCTCTGACGGCGCTGGAAGGGAAGCAGGATGCCCTTCAGCCAGGTTTCACCGCCGAGGAGTCCGGAGGCACCGGCCGGACGCGAACTCGCTGCTCCGTCGACGCCCTTCAGGGCTGCCTCGAGAATGGGCCCCGCCGTCCGTGCCCGCACCTGCAGCCAGATCAGCCCGAGCCCGGCGAAGGCAGCCAGCGCCGCGGACACGAGGCCGGTGGGCTCACCGGAGGTGAGGGACGGAAGTCCATCGTTGACGGCGAACAGCAGCACGACCAGCGGAATCAGGGGGATCTCGTTGAGGGTCATCGTGGCAAGGAAGACGACGAAACCGGGGCCTCCGCTGCGAAACGGCGGCCAGAGGGCGAGCGCAACGAACAACGCCCAGATGCCGGTGGTCACGAGCACCCCTTCCACCCCCGTCCTGAGCCTGCGGCCCTACTCGGCAGCACTGTCGGCAGCTTCAGCAGCCTCCTTCATGATCGCCTGCGGGAGCACAGAGGAGTATCGGTAAACGCTCGCTCTGGACTTTCCTGCTCAGGCGGCGTGGGCGACGACCCGGGTGCCAAGGACGGCGTCGATGTCAGAGCGCCACTGCGCACCCTGGGTGTACCAGGACAACACCGGAACGATCGAAGCTCCGCGGGTGTGGCCCGCGCCGCCGCGTCCGGAGAGTTCTGGCCCGGCCTGGATGCCGGTTGGAGCCAACGCACGAAAGGTGACCAACGCACCCGAGCCTCCGTCACCACCAGTGGTCCCGGTTCCGGCCGGACCGCCCGATCCCCCGCGGGCAACGAGCCGGACGTTCGTCGCGGCCAGGGCATAGAGGGAGAGCGCCGATGCCGGGCTCCCCACCGCGCCAGCAGCGCCCGAGAGGCCGCTGGTGTCGATCCCGCCGTCGTTGCCGTCATAGGACTCGGTGATCACCACGACCGGGTGGCCGACCACCCGGAGCACGAACTCGGGAGAATGGCGCACGGAGCGGGCGACAATCACCAGCGTGCTGCCGGGAGCCGGCCGATCGAAGGCCAGCACCCCCGTCAGTTCGTCCGCGAAGGCACGGTCGACCACCATCCAGTCGCGGTGCAGAACCCATCCGATGCTCATGATGTTCAGAGCCGTCCCCTTCGCTGGCTGATACCACGAACCAGCGCAGGCCCGCCGCTGGCCGGTGAATCAGCAGAACCGTCCCAGCAGTTCACGGACTGCGTGAGCTGCGGGGACGGTTCTGTCGGTTCAGGTGAGAACTGGACTGGTTCGCGCTAGAACCCGACCTGATCGCTTTCGCTGGATGCTGCGCCGAAGCCGCCGAGGTAGTGGGCGATCACCCAGCGCACCTCCTCCTTTTCCGGGAGCTTGGTGCGGAACTGCCCGTTGGAGGTGTTGGCCGTGACGGTCCAGGTGGAACTCGCTCCGCCGATCTCGACGAGCACGACCCCCTGGTCCGGGACGGCGGCGCCGTTGTCGACGAACTCCACCTCGCCGTAGACGAACTGCGGCGACGCCTCGATGATCCGCGTACGCGTCTCCCGTCCGGCCTGCACCGAGACGCAGGCGCCGCCGGTGGGCACGCGTCCGATGCAGTCGTCGGTCTGCGGGATGCGGGCCCAGCCCTCGACGCTGACCAGGTTGGGCACGCCCCACAACTGCTTGCGCCACCGCTTGTCCTCCCGGTCAGCGAACGGCCATTCCGTCGTGCCCAGCAACGCCTCGTCCAGGACGGTGATCGGACGCGGCGCGCCCGGCTTGACGGTCAGCCACAGGTGGTCGACGAAGGCGCGGTGGAGCGGGTTCGTCTGGCGTACCCGGGCGGTCACCCGCGTGGTCTCGGAGTACGGGTTCGAGAGCAGCACCGAAGCGCCGACACGGGTGGACGGGGAGGCGCTGCTGGAGATGAACCGGGTGTAGTTGCTCCGCGCCTCCTGGTTGAAGATGTTGGTGTCAACGATCGCCGGATTGCCCGGATCGATGTAGACCGCGATCCGCACGATGATGCAATAGTGCTTCGACTCATCCGAGGACGGGTTCCAGCCCACCGTGAACTCCTCGGTCGCGCCGGCGGCGATGTCCCTTGTGACCACCCCGAGTGACTGCCACGGACCGTCGCCGGCGGAGTACTCGGTGACGAAGATCTCGGCGGCAGCGTCGGTGGCAGGGAAGTCGCCGGTGTTGTGGATCTTGGCAACGACGGTGTTGGCGCGACCGGCCCAGGGCACGTTGAACAGTGACGGGTCGGCGGCGTTCTTGTCGTTGCGCACCTCGATATCGGGGCTC
Organism: Propionibacteriales bacterium; assembly: GCA_038220215.1. Lineage (GTDB taxonomy): Bacteria > Actinomycetota > Actinomycetes > Propionibacteriales > Propionibacteriaceae > Propionicimonas. The sequence goes on along the minus strand of JBBRIY010000338.1, from coordinate 192 downwards.
TGCCAGGTCGGGCCGTTGTCCCACGGCAGGATGCCGATCTCGGGGCGCCCATTCGAGCCGTAACGCACCCGCACGACAGCGTTGTCCTCGTCTGTGGAGACCACCGATACCTCGAGCTCGAACCCGGTGCCCGGGTCGGTGGCTGTGAAGTCGTCGCTCACCCCGAGGATGCGCCCGTCGCCGTCCACGTCG
>JBBRIY010000337.1:0-3538 GCA_038220215.1 Propionibacteriales bacterium | reverse complement strand
CCAGACCGACACCGTCGCTGGTGTGGGCGAACACGTTGTCGATGCAGATGTCGACGAGGTCGCCCAGGTCAGCAGCGCCGAGCGCCACCCGCACCGGGGTCGTCGGAAGGTCCACCCGCAGCCCACGGTCCTGGTCCTCCGCCAAGGGCGTCCAGTAGGCCACCCGTGCAGCCGTCACGGCAACGGCGTCGCAGTCGGCGGGCAGGTCCTCGCGCACCGGGCGCCGGGCCTCCCGCACCAGGTCGTCGATCGCAGCCTGCAACAACCCGACCAGGCGGCCGAGCTCGGCTCGCGACTCGGGGTCGGGCACGTTCTCGCTCTCCAGGCGCAGCGCCGTCACCGGCGTCCGGAGCCGGTGGGCCAGTTCCCGCACCGCCTCCCGCTCGATGACCAGCAACTCCTCGATGCGCACGGCGAGGCCGTTCAGCGCCTCGCCGAGCTCCACCGTCTCCGGTGGCCCGTCCAGCGGCGCCCGGGCGTGCAGTTCTCCTGCCCGCAGGCGGTGCGCCGTGGCTGCGACGGCGAGCACCGGACGGCTGACCTGGCGGCCCACCTGGGCGGCGACGACGACGGCCAGGCCGGCGAGGACCAGGCCGAGCCCGATGATGCTGGCCCAGGCCAGCGGGACGCCTTCGGAGAGCTGCTCGGCCGTCATGCTGGCGCGGGCGATGGCCACGCCGCCATCGACGAGGATCGGCACGTACACCTGGCCGCCGGAGGCGTCGCGCACGGAGAAGGCCTCACCCTTCTTCGCCCGCTGGTACGACAGGTCCGAACCGGCATCCGGCCAGGGGGCGCCAAGGACGGTGCCGTCGGCGAGCACGACGCTGGTGACCGCAGCAGAGCCGGTGAGGCTGGTTTGCAGGAGGGTGGCCAGCTGCGGGTCGTCATGGAGGCTGGAGACCACGACGGCCACGGTGTTCGCCTGCTGGCTGGCCACCGCCATGCCACGGTCGGCGGCCAGTGTCTGCACCAGCAGCAGCAGCGGGATCACGAACGAGGCGACGATGGCAGTGCTCACCACGGCGACGAGGACGCTGACCTGGCGCCGCACCTCAGTGCTCGGTCCCAGGGTCGACCAGCCGGATGCCGACCCCCCGCACGGTCTGCAGGTACCGCGGTTCCGCAGCGGTCTCACCGAGCTTGCGGCGCAGCCAGCTGAGGTGGACGTCGACCGTCCGGTCGCCGCCGCCGAACGGAAGTTGCCACACCTCGGTGAGCAGCTCGCGCTTCGTCACAACCTCGCCCAGGCGGGTGGCCAGCACCCACAGCAGGTCGTACTCCTTGCGTGACAGGTCGACCGGCGCACCGTCCAGCACGACGGTCCGGGCGGCAGGTTCGATCAGCAGGCCGCCGATCCTCACCTCCTGGGCCGGCCGCTGGCCGGGCTCGGTACGCCGGAGGACGGCCCGGATCCGTGCGGCCAGCTGTTCGGTGCCGAAGGGCTTGGTCAGGTAGTCGTCCGCGCCGGCATCCAGCGCCCGCACGATCGAGGCGTCGTCATCCTGCGCTGTGATGACGATCACGGGAACGGAGCTCACGCCGCGCAGCATCTCCAGGACCTGTTGACCCCCCAGGTCGGGCAGCCCCAGGTCGAGGAGGACCACCTGAGGCTCGTCGGTGACGGCAAGGGCCAGCCCCGCGCCGCCCTCGGTGGCAACGGTGACCACGTGCCCGAGTTCGGTGAGGTTGCGGCGGAGTAGCCGTCCGATCTCCGGATCGTCCTCGACCACCAATACGCGCGTCATGGCCGTAACGTACTCCGGCCGGACCCGCTCGGCCGGTGACATGATGTGATCGTGCCTCTCCGAAGCGTCGCTGTCGTCGCGGGCGTGTGGCTCGTCACCGTAGCCGCGGCGTCCGCCCTCACCTGGGGCGTGATCTCGCTCGCCGGCGCACGTGTCGGGCAGCCGTCCGTCGTGGCACTTCCGACACCGACGGCGTCCAGCACCACGCCCCACAACCCCGGCACGTGGACCGGTGCCGCTGGCAAGGTCACCGCCCGTTGCACGGATGCTGCGATCTCGCTGGTCGCCGCGACGCCGTCCGACGGCTTCGGTGTGGACGTGAAGGACCGCGGGCCCACGCAGTTGCTGCTCGAGTTCGAGCGCAAGGACGCCGAGGGGGAGAGCCGGGTGCGTGCGACCTGCGTCGACGGCAGCCCGGTGTTCACGAGGGACTGATGACCTGGCCGTTGCCACCAGGCCGGGCGATTCCCGACTCGTAGGCTGCGACGACGGCCTGCACCCGGTCACGGACCCCGAGCTTGGCAAGGACGCGACGCACGTGCGTCTTCACCGTGGTCTCGGAGAGGAACAGGCTGGTCGAGATCTCGGCGTTGGACTGCCCGCGCGCGATCAGTTCCAGCACCTCCCGCTCCCGGTCGGTCAGGGTGGCGAACCGCGGGTCCTCCGCCCCTGCGACATCGGGCCCGACGGCGACATGCGCCAGCAACCGGCGCGTGGCCGATGGTGCGATCACCGCGTCACCGGTGTGGACGGTACGAATGCCGCCGAGCAGGTCGGCAGGGGGAGCGTTCTTGAGCAGGAAGCCGGAGGCACCGCTGCGGATCGCCGTCAGCAGGTACTCGTCAAGGTCGTAGGTGGTGAGCATCACGATGCGGGGCGGCTGTTCCTGGCCGGCGAGATCTGCTGCCGCGAGGATCCGGCGGGTCGCCTCGAGGCCGTCCATTCCCGGCATCCGGACGTCCATCAGCACGACGTCGCAGCCGGTGCGCCCGACCAGCGCCACGGCCTCTGCGCCGTCGCCTGCCTCGCCGACGACCACCATGTCCTCCTGGGCTGCGATCACCATCGCAAGGCCGGCGCGCACGAGTTGCTGGTCGTCCACCAGGACCACCCGGATCTGTTCAGCCACGCAGCTCGACCTCCTCGGTCAGTGTCGCAAGCGGAATACTGGCCCGCACGCGGAAACCGTCCTCCGTCGGTCCGGCCTCCAGCGTGCCACCCACGATCTCCGCACGCTCCCGCATGCCCAGCAGTCCGAGGCCCAGCCCGGCCAGCGGCTCCTCCGCCGATGGGTCGACCTCTGCTACGCCCGTGCCGCCACGGTCGGTGACGGTGAGCACTGCGTCTGCAGCTGTCCAGCTGAGGGCGACGACCACCCTGACGCCCTCCCCGCCGTGCTTCAGAACGTTGGTCAGCGCCTCCTGGCAGATCCGGTACAGCGCGAGGCGCGAGCCCGACGGCAGCGGGCCTGCGTCGCCGACCCGGATCAGCGACACCGGCAACCCGGTGGCGCGGGCCTGCTCGACGAGATCGTCCAGCGGCGCCTGGTCGGGGACAGGCGAGAGTTCCGGACGGCTGTCGCCGTGGCGCAGCATGCCGAGGATGCGGCGGGTGTCGGTGAGGGCGGCCCTACCGGTCTCCCCGATGGTGAGGAAGGCACGGCGGGCCGCAGCGGTGTCGGCCACGATGTAACTGCCGCCGTCGGCCTGGGCGATCATGATCGCCAGCGAGTGGGCGATCACGTCGTGCATCTCCCGCAGGATGCGAATGCGCTCAGCGGCGACCGCAGC
>JBBRIY010000336.1:0-3541 GCA_038220215.1 Propionibacteriales bacterium | reverse complement strand
CTACTCGGTCGCCAGCGTCGCGGAGAACATCAAGGCGCGGCTGAAGCACGGCAGCACGTTCAGCGTCGTCGCGGTGGCGGAGGGGGCCCGTGACGTGCAGGACGCCGCCGACATCGAGGCTGCCGTACTGCTGCTCAAGTCTTCCAAGAACCCCGAGCAGATCCGTGCGGCGAGAGCGCATCTGGCCAATGTCACAGACAGCCAGCGTGAACACACGTTCAAGCTCGCCCGCGAGCTGGAGGCGGCAACCGGGCTCGAGTCACGGGTCACGATCCTCGGCTACGTGCAGCGCGGTGGCATCCCCTGCGCCGCCGACCGCCTGCTCGCCTCCCGCTTGGGGACGGCTGCTGCGCACGCGGTCAGCAAGGGCCAGTTCGGCGTGATGGTGGCAGCCCGCGGTGAGGACACCGACCTGGTGCCGCTCTCCGAGGTCGCCGGCAAGCTGAAACTCGTCCCGCCCGACCACGAGTGGATCCAGACCGCGCGCAAGCTGCGCACCGGGCTCGGCGACTGAACATGTACCGGAAGTTCTCGCAGGTCGACGTCTTCGGGGACGGGGCCGCAACCGGCAACCCGCTGGCCGTCGTGCTGGACGCCAGGGGCATGGACGACTCCGCGATGAAGGCGTTCGCGGCCTGGACGAACCTCTCGGAGACCACCTTCCTCTTCCGGCCCACCGATCCGGCCGCCGACTACGCCGTCCGGATCTTCACGGCCGTCGGCGAGTTGCCGTTCGCCGGGCATCCCACGCTGGGCAGCGCACACGCCTGGCTCGAAGCCGGGGGCCGCCCGCACCGTCGCGGCCACCTGGTGCAGCAGTGCGGCGTCGGCCTGGTGCACGTGCGGCTGGTCGGCGACCGTCCGGCGTTCGCCGCGCCCCCGCGACGCCGGGCCGGGCCCCTGGACGAGGCGCACCTCGCGATCGCAGAGGCTGCCCTTGGTACCCCGCGGACGCACTGGGTGGCCCACGAGTGGGGCGACAACGGCGCCCCCTGGATGATGATCGAGCTGGCCGACGCAGAATCGGTCCGCCGCGCCTGGGTGGACCGCACCCAGCTCGGACGCCACGACCACCTCGGGCTCGTCGGGCGTTTCCCCGGCGGCGCGTACGCCTACGAGGTCCGTGGCATCCTCGCCCACACCGAGGACCCCGTGACCGGCAGCCTGCACGCTTCCGTCGCGCAGTGGCTGCGCTCCCGCCAGGAGGTTCCGGACGTCTACGTCGCCGCCCAGGGCTCGCAGGTGGGTCATCGCGGCGAGGTGTTCGTCACCGACGACGGCACCGACATCTGGATCGGCGGCCGCACCCGCACGATGATCATCGGCAAGGTGGACCTCTAGATGGGCGCCCTCAGCGGACGGTGCGCGCTGGTCACCGGCGTCGGCCGGCGGCGCGGCATCGGGTTCGCGATCGCTTCCCGGCTCGTGCGCGACGGTGCCGCGGTGATGATCAGCCATTTCGGTGCCCACGACGCCGCCCAGCCGTGGGGGGCAGACGACCCGGCGGAGGTGTTGGCGGCGCTGCGGGAGTTGCGATCCGATGACACGCAGCCGGTGCTGGCGATCGACGCCGACCTCACCGGCCCGACGGTGCCGGACGAGCTGGTCGACGCGGTCCTCGCAGCCTTCGGGGCGCTGGACATCCTCGTGTGTGACCACGCCCGCAGCGGCTCCGATGGCGCCCTCGGCGAGCTCGACGCCGCCATGATCGACGGTCACTATGCGGCCAACACGCGGTCCTCCCTGCTGCTGGCGCAGGCGTTCGCACGGGTGCACGACGACGCCCGTCCCGGCGGCCGGGTGGTGTTCATGACGTCGGGGCAGGGCCACGGCCCGATGGCCGGCGAGGTGGCCTACGCGTCATCGAAGGCCGCCCTGGCCGGCATCACGGTGACGATCGCGCACCAGCTCGCGCCAAGGGGTATCACCGTGAACACGGTCAACCCCGGCCCGGTCAACACCGGGTACCTGGACGGGGAACCCGGCGAGGCGCTGCTGGCTCGCTTCCCACTGGGACGGCTGGGCGAGCCCGACGACCCGGCCCGGCTGATTGCCTGGCTGGTGAGTGACGAGGCCGCGTGGGTGACCGCGCAGGTGATCACGACCGACGGAGGCTTCTCCCTGAACTGACCCCTACGACTGTGAGGACTGTGATCAGGGCTGCGGCCGCGTCAACCCGGCGACGACGTGGACCTGCGCCACCGTCACCGCTGGCGAAACCGCTGCCGGGTACTCCGGGGTGCCGGCGAAGCGCACCCGAACTCCGACGTCTCCGGAATGCGCATCGACGTTCAGGGTGAAGCCGCCGGACAGGTCGGTGACAGCCGTCGAACCGTCCGTCCACACGATGCCGTCCCCGGAGGTCTCCACCACGACTGTCTCCGCGGTCACGGGCGTACCGTCCGCGCCGGTCAGGCGTCCGGACACCTGCGGGCTGGCCGGCGGACCCGGCACCCGTCCGAGGTACAGCGTCGGCGGCGTGACCGCGCGCAGGTACACGTTGGTGCCGGCGCCGCGGCTGTCCTCGTAGGCGATCCGGTCGCCGGAGATGGTCGGGCTGCTGCTCCAGCCGTCGTGCCGGGTCACCCGGGTGGTCACCCTGCTGGCGATGTCGTAGAGGTAGATCTCGGTGTTGTCGCGAGCGTCCCCCTCGTCCATCCAGACGATCCGGCCGTCGGCGACGTCGGCGAACCGCTGCACCGACTCGTCAGCGGTCACGTGGGTGACGATTCCGGTGGTGAGGTCAGCTGCGTAGATGTCGGTGTTGCTCGGGCTGATGGCGTCCTGCCAGACCACGAGGCCGGCGTCGATCCGCGGCAGGGTCTGGTCGGTGCTGGTGGTGGTGAGCCGCGTCTCCCGGCGGGCGTCGAGGTCGTAGGCATAGATGTCGGAGTCGTTGCCATTGCGCAGGTCCTGCCAGACGACCACGCGTCCGGAGATGTCGCAGGCGGTCGCCGACGCGCCGTCCGGCGAGACGACGACGTCGCGTCCGGTGCTGAGGGTGTGGACGTGGATCCGGCCCTGGTACTCGTAGCAGAGCAGCTCACCGGAGAGGTGCGGCTGTGCCCCCGGGCTGGCGTCCAGCCGGCGCTGCTGGCCGGTGGCCAGGTTGCGGTACCAGAAGCCGGGGTTCGTGCCGTTGCCGTAGTCGCTCCACACCACCCGGTTGCCGGAGATGGCCGGGCGGCCCCTAGCGGTGTGGTTCGGGGTCAGGTTGAGATCGGCGCCGCTGGCCAGGTCGCGGACGCGGATGTCGAACAGTGTCTCCGCGCCGGAACCCTGGCCGACGATCCGTTCGACCGTGTGGTCGGCGTAGGCGAGCTTCGTCGAAGAGAGCTGGGGGGAATCCTGGGTTGTCGTCCCCGCGGTGAGCTGGCGTTCGCTGCCCAGCCAGTCGGCAGATGCCGGCGACGCGCAACCGAGCATCATGGCTGCGGTGGCTGCACCACCGGCCACGACGAGCCGGCAGGCTCGACCGAACGGAGCGATCACGACATCCCCTCAGCTGTCGCGCGCAGGCATCTGCGACGTTCACCTACGC
>JBBRIY010000335.1:0-3555 GCA_038220215.1 Propionibacteriales bacterium | reverse complement strand
GTAGACGATGTCGGCCTTGTCGAGGCCGATCTGGGGGTGTTCGCCCTTGTTGTCGGGCACCTTGACCGCGACGGCGATGTGCTTGGCGTCGTCGGCGTTCTTCAGCTCCCTGCCGGTCAGCGGCCACCGCGGGGTGGTGTCCACCGGAGCCGTCGTCGCCGACTCGGTCGGGCTGGGGGCACCACTGGTTGCCGGTGCCTGGGTCTGGGCCGGCGCGGGGGTCGCAGTACATCCCACGAGGGTTGCGCCAGCAACGCCAACAGCTCCGATGACAGCCGTACGACGACTAACCGCTTCCATGACTTCCTCCGTCTAGTGCAGCCGTACGTCCGGCCGGGACGCGCTCGCTCCCCGCACAATGGTAGGGCCGAGGCAGCTCAGCCACTGACGCAGCGTCGACGGACGGGACAATCGACGATCAATCGATACCGGATTCACAGGCTTCCGGGGTCCACGTACCATCACCGGCATGAGCCAGCCCCCGATGCTTGCCGCGAACCGGCTGGACAACTCCGGGCTGTTCGGTGAGACATTCGCGCTCTACCGGCGCTGTTACCGGCAGTTGCTCGCGCTGGGCGCCGTGCCCGCCATCGTCGCCGGCGGGACGGGCCTCGCCCTGGTCTGGTTGTACGCCACCCCGCTCCTCACCGCCCTGGTGTCGTTGAATCCGGCAGGCCTCGCATCCGAGGCCCTGCTGGCTGCAGCAACCTGCGCCCTTGGATCGATGCTGGTCACCGTCCAGTGCGGCGCGGTGGTCGCGCAGGTGGCCAGCCAGGTGGCAGGAGGTCGGGTGCCCGACCTGCGTGCAGCCTGGCGCGAGACGGCCACCGTCGTCCCACGACTGTTGCTGCCCTGCCTGGTGCTGAGTGCTGGCACGTTGCTGGTCACCGCCGTCGGCCTCACCGTCGTGCTGAACGCGCTGCGCTCGGCGCGGATGTCGATTTCGACAGACCGGACGGCAGCGCTCTCGACGATCTTCGCCCTCTTCGGCGCCGTTGCGCTCGGCGCATTGGGGGCGGTAGCGGTCACCTGGTGGCTGCGGGTGAAGCTGTTCCTGCTCCTGCCCGCAGCCAGCCTGGAGAAGCTGCCCGGCTTCGCCCCGGTGAAAAGGTCGTGGCAGTTGACCCGCGGCTTCGGCGGATCGGTGTTCGGCGCCCTCCTGCTCGTCGGCCTCGCTGAGGGAGCAGCCATCGGACTCGGCGTCCAGCTGGCGGGCGCACTCGTCACGCCGTCACTGGCAGAAGGTGGCTTCGGCGGGCTGGTGAGCCTCGTGTCAGAGCAGATGCCGATCATCACGGTCGGGACGGTCATCTGGGTTGCCATTGCGACCCTCACCTGGCCGTTCCTCACCGTGATGTCGACACTGGCGCACCGCGCCCTTACTGGCTACCGGTTGACGCCGCTCATGTCGGGATAGCGGTCGCCCACGGGTTCCCCCACCGCGTCGAGGGCAGCCAGGTGTTCGGCGGAGAGCTGGAGCGCATCGGCGGCGACGTTCTCCTCGAGGTAGGCAACGCGCTTCGTGCCGGGAATCGGGGCGATGTCATCACCCTGGGCCAGCAGCCATGCGAGGGCCACCTGGCCGGGCTTGGCGCCCAGCTCTGCTGCGACGGCGTCCACCCGCTCGACGATGCCGATGTTGTGGGCGAGGTTGTCGCCCTCGAACCGCGGGTTGTGACGGCGGAAGTCGCTCTCGTCCAGCTGGTCGAGCGAGCGGATCGTGCCGGTGAGGAAGCCGCGTCCCAGCGGGGAGTAGGGCACGAAGCCGATGCCGAGCTCGCGCACTACCGGCAGGATTTCCGCCTCCGGCTCGCGCGACCACAGCGAGTACTCCGTCTGCAGCGCCGTGACCGGGTGGACGGCGTGAGCCCGCCGGATGGTGGCCGGCGCGGCCTCGGACAGCCCATAGTGACCGATCTTGCCCTCGGCGATGAGCTCGGCGAGGGCGCCGACGGTCTCCTCGACGGGCGTGCCCGGGTCCATGCGGTGCTGGTAGTACAGGTCGATGTGGTCGGTGTTGAGCCGCTGCAGCGAGCCCTCGACGGCCAGGCGCACGTTCTCAGCGCTGCCGTCCAGACCGCGCGAGCCGTCGCCGCGGTGCAGGATCGTGCCGAACTTGGTTGCGACCACCACCCGGTCCCTGCGTCCGGCCAGCGCCCGCCCGAGCAGTTCCTCATTGAGGTACGGCCCGTACATCTCCGCGGTGTCGAACAGGGTGACCCCGAGGTCGATGGCGCGGTGGATCGTTGCGATCGCGCCGGCCTCATCGGTGCCGGCCCCGGTGTAGAAGGCCGACATGCCCATGCAGCCAAGACCGATGCGACCGACCTCGAGCCCGTTGCCCAGCACTGCTTTCCTCATGTGATTCTCCCTACCCAGTAGTGGACGGGCCCAGTCGGGCCCGGTCGTCGAAGACCCTCAGGCGGCTTCGGGGCAGCCTGGCATCGCGCTCGCTGCGTGCTTCGTTGTGGGACGGCGCTTCCCGGGCGCGGGCTCTGCAGCCTGCTTGGGGACCTGCGCGGCACGCAGGTCCTGCGCGCGCACCTGTTGCCACCTTCCGCGCTGCTCGGCCTCGATCCGGAGCCAACCGTTCATCGTTCCCCACGGCATGGTGCTCATGGTGTCCCCCGTCCTAGTTAGTGGCCTCTTACATTGTAAGAGCGGTATAACATGAGAGTCAAGACGCAATGTATGATCGGCCTCACATTGAGGTCGGCGAGAGGAGGTGCGGCATGGGTTACCACCATGGCGACTTGCGGACAGCCCTTGTCGAGGCCGGCATCGAGCTGGTCGCGGAGGGTGGCCTGCCAGCACTCTCTGTTGCCGAGGCCGCGCGGCGCACGGGCGTCAGCGCCGCGGCTCCGTATCGGCACTTCCCGAGCCGCCAGGACTTCGTGGTGGCGGTAGCTGCCCGGTCTGCGCAGGATCTGGATGCCGCCCTGCGGAGCGCAGCCGACGCAGCGGGCGGCGATCCCGTGGAGGCCATCGCCGCCGCTGCCGCAGCGTACGTCAGGTTCGCGGTCAGCCGGCGAGCCGGCTTCGACGTCGTCTACGCGCCCGAGCTCCGCGGCGTCCACAACGAGGAACTGCGGGAAGCGGGTCGCTCAGTCAGCGACGTCGTGCTGTTGCGGGCCATCGAGGCCACCGGTGGCGACAGCCGGGCAGCTGTCGACCTGGTTCCACAGTTCATGGTCGTCGCGCACGGAGCTGCATCCATGCACCGGGTCGGCGTCTTCCACGACCTCGACTCGGCGGCTGCGCTGGCAGCAAAGACCGTGCGCGGCCTCCTTCGCGGTGCGATGACCCAGACCGCATAGTCACGCACTCCACTGCCGTCAGGATCGGGCGCCGAGCCAGCCGATGGTCTCCTGCAGTTGGGTCTCCCAGGGGGTCGGCGCCAACCCGAAGGCCCCCTGCGCCGCCGTCGAGTCAAGCACGAACGGACGCTCGAACTGGTGGCGGGTCTCCCACAGCTCCCGCAGCATCGGCGAGAACCAGCCGCCGACGCTGACCACCACGCGCGGTAGCGCCGAGATTCTCGGGGTGGGGACTCCG
>JBBRIY010000334.1:0-3556 GCA_038220215.1 Propionibacteriales bacterium | reverse complement strand
CCCGACGCCGAGGCTGCGATCGCGAAGGTGAGCTCCGTGCACGAGCGGGTGCGCGGGCAGGACGGCGCGGGGCGGGCGTACCGCGCGTCCGACCCGCACCTGTTGACGTGGGTGCACCTGGCGGAGGCCGACAGCTTCCTGCGCGCCCATCAGGCCTTCGGCGCCACACCGCTGACCCCGGAGGAGTCGGACACCTATCTTGCGCAGGCAGCAGTACCTGCGCGCCTTCTGGGCGTGGTGGATCCGCCGGTCACGGTGGCCGGGCTGGCCGATCAGCTGGCCGGCTATCGGGCAGAGCTGGAGGCGACGCCGGCGGCAAGGGAGGCTGCCCGGATACTGCTGTTCGAGCCACCACTGCCCTTCCTGGCCCGCCCCGGCTACGGCACCCTGGCCGCCGGGGCGGTCTCCCTTCTTCCGTCGTGGGCCCGCTCCGAGCTGGAGCTGCGGGTGCCGGACGGGGTGGCGGAGTTCGTCGGCCGTCCGCTCGGCAAGTTCTCCGTCGAGGTCGTGCGCTGGGCGATGGCGGGCGTGCCGGACGGACGCTAGCTGCGTGCGCGGCGGGAGCCCAGGAACAACAGGTGGGCAGCGAGAAGGATCAGCAGGATGATCGCCGCGCCGATGAGTCGTGCGGGACGGAGCAGTCCGTCGGGATCATCGCTGTAGAGGTAGGCCGGCATCGACGCGAGCCCGTAGAAGGTGGGCGCGAGGAGCAGGAAGGCCAGCGCCCAGCGCAAGCCGCGCCACACCGTCGATCGTCGCAGTCCCGGCAGGGGCTCCCGCAATTCCATCGGCACGGGACCCACGAGGGTGATCTCCGCCATGCCCGGATCGGCCATCAGTTCTTCGAGTTGCGGATCGGGAGGCATCAGGATCGGACGGCGCGCGGGCACCGGTCCCATCGGCTGCTGGTCGAAAAGCACCATCGTCCCCTCTCGTGCCTCTAGCGTCCCACGTACCCGGTCTTCTCGATCAGTGCCTGGCCCTCGGCCGATTGCGTCCAGTCGAGGAGCTTCTGCACGTTCGGGTTGGTGCTACCAGCGGTGACGACGTTCACCTGGCCGGTAAGGGGATAGCTGCCATTGCGGATGTTGGCTGCCGTGGGCTCGACACCGTCGATGGTCAGCAGCCGGATGTCCGGATTGGAGTTCATCACCGTCGCGTACCAGCGGAAGGAGTAGCCGATCGCCCCGCTGACGTCCCGGTACCCGGCCACCTCGTCGATGATCCCGCCCATTCCCGAGATCCGTTCCTCCTTCATCGGCTGGGCGATGGCCCGGTCCTTCATCACCATTGCCAGCATGGCGGTCTGGCTGCCGGAATCGTCGGGACGCTGGAAGGCGATGATCGGCTCGTCACGTCCGCCCACCTGCTTCCAGTTGGTGATCCGCTTGCTGTAGATGTCGCGCACCTGGTCGAGCGTCAGGTCCGTCACCGGGTTGTCGGCGTTGACGAAGAAGATGAACGCCTCACGCCCGATCGGGGTGACCTTCAGCTCCACGCCCGCCGCCTTCGCCTTCGCAAGCTGACCCTTGGACGGCTGGGCGACAAAGATCGCGTCCGCCTGGCGGTAGATCAGCCCTTCATAGGCCTGGGAGGTGGTCGAACAAGGGAAATGGTTGCTTGCGAAGTCCTGCTCGATCTCCCCGCCCACCACGGGGGGCACGTAGGTAGCCTGGCCAATCGCCGCGTAGACCGGATAGAGGGCTGTGGCGCCGTCGAGCACCGGGAAATCGGACGTGATCCTCAGGGTCGCCGGAACGTCGGGCCTCACCAGCTTGTTGCCTGCTTCGAACGGCAGGTACTCCCACAGCTGCACCTCATCGCTCATGGACGGCTCACCGGCAAAGGTGACCGTTGTGGTCGCGTACTGCGCCACCTGCACCCCCGAAACCACGACCAGCGCCAGGCACACCGCGACAACCCCCATCAGAGCGCGGCTGCCCGAGGGCTGCCTGCGGCGGGCCCCCAACACGAAGCCGGCAACCGAGGCCACCAGAACAGTCACCAGGACCACAGGGACCAGCAGGGACGGGCCGGCCCACAGCACGACGACGCTGAGGATCAGGTACGGAAACGCGGGAAGGGCGAACACATTCAGCGCGTTCCCCACACTGTCGGTCACGCCGAAGGTGACCACCCAGAACAGCAGGAAGGTGGCCGGTACCGCTGCCACGGGCAGCAGGGCAGGGAGCCAGCGGTCGGGACGGTTCTCGCGCCTGCCGCGGTTGAACCAGGTCGGAAAGGCGACCACGACAGCCATCACGAAACCGACAGCGAGCTTCACCCAGGCGGCTTCGAAGGGAGCCGCAGCGAAGACTGCCGCGAGCGAGACGAGGAATGGGACACCGAGGAAGCCCACGAGCACGGTCATCCACTGGTACTTGGCCGTCGAGGGCAACACTGCCTCCTGCATCGGGGATGAGAATCTTCCGAGCGTAGCGACGGGTCGGCCAGCTCCGGCGGGATACGCGTACTTCGTACAAGCCAGCCCCTAGCATGCCGGGGTGAGCACTGATTACCGCTTCTCGACGGCGATCGACGACATCGATCGTGGGCTGGTGCATCGCTGGCTGAGCGAGGAGGCGTACTGGGCCAAGGGCCGACCGCGGCAGGTGCAGGAAGCCGCCATCGATGCGTCCCGCAACTACAGCGTTCTCGAGGTCGGAAGCGGACGGCAGGTCGGCTACGCCCGGGTGGTCACCGACACGGTGACGTTCGCCTGGTTGTGTGACGTCTTCGTCGCTGCGGAGGCACGCGGCTCTGGGGTGGGCAGGCTGCTGGTCGACGGGGTCCTTGCCGACCTGGACGGGCTCGGGGTTCGGCGCACCCTGCTGGCGACCGCCGACGCCCACGGGCTCTACGCGCAATACGGCTTCGAGCCACTGGCGGAGCCGGGCCGCTGGATGGGGCGGGGAAGCGTCTAGGCCACCGGCGCCTGGCGGAGCACCACGTCGGGTCACTTCGTGTCGGAGGGCGCCCTTCCGGGCTGCGCAGACATCCCGCGCGCAATCTCGGGATCCTCTGCAAGAAGGTCGGCGCCGAAGAGCAGTCCCGCGCCGTCGGTGAAGCTCACCCCGGGAAACTCGAGGTCCTCCGCACGGAGCCCGAACCCGAAACCCGTGTACAGGTCGATCGACGCCCGGTTGGTGCTGTTGACGAAGTACCAGACCCGGTCGGTGCGTCCCTGGAGCCAGCGCAGGCGCTCGGCGGTCAACCGGTGGCCGACCCCCCGTCGGCGGAAGCGCGGGTCGACGACCAGTCCGAGCAGGTACCAGCCGTCAGGCGCGGCCGACGTGGGGTGGCCGATCCCCGGAGCGAGCCACGCGACTGTCGAATAGCCGACGAGGTGACCGTCGATCATCCCGACGAAGGTTGCCCGGTCGGTGGCACCAAGGCCCCCCTCGAGCACCGCGCGCCACGCGGTCGGGTCACCCCCCTCGCGCTGCACGGCCAGCGCCACGCACGCGTCCAGATGGCGCTCGGCCAGTGACTCAACCACGACCTCGGCCCGGACGCCGTGCGCGGCTGGTTCGTACGCAGCGAAGAGTGCTCCCAC
>JBBRIY010000333.1:0-3564 GCA_038220215.1 Propionibacteriales bacterium | reverse complement strand
GCGGGGTGTGGATCACCCCGGTGCGGCCGAGGTCGTTGCCCAGCGACGTCCCCGGGGTGAACCCGAAGTCAGTTGCCACGGACGCGCAGCGCCTGCAACTGCGCCAGGGCGACGATGCCTGCGGTTGACGTGCGCAGCACGGCGTCCGAGATCAGAGCGGCCCGTCCGCCTGCGGCGGTGAAGAGCTCCACCTCTTCGTTGGTCAGCCCACCCTCGGGCCCGATGATGAACATCACCTCGCCGCTGGTGGGGACGTCGAAGCTGCCCAGCTGCTCCTGTGCTGACTCGTGCAGCACGACGGTGAGGTCGGTCTGCGCGATCCGCAGGGCCAGCTCTGCCGTTGTCATCGGCATGGCGACGGTCGGGACGCGGAACCGCCGGCACTGCTTGGCCGCCTCACGGGCGGTCGCCCGCCACCGGGTGAGACCCCGCTCGGTCCGGTCCGGGGCCCAGCGCACCACGGAGCGTTCGGACTGCCACGGCACGATCTCGTCGATGCCCAGCTCGGTGAGCATCTCGACGGCCAGCTCGGCCCGGTCACCCTTGGGCAGTGCCTGGACGGCCACGTACTTCACCGGGGACGGCGGGGAGTGCAGCACCTCGTCGACGGTGATCGACAGGCCGGTCTTGTCCGCGGTCGCCACCGGGCCTCTCACTGCGGTGCCGTTGCCGTCGCTGATCAGGATGATCTCGCCCACCCGCAACCGGCGCACGGCCGCGGCGTGGCGTCCCTCATCGCCGGTGAGGGCAACCACCTGGCCGACCTCCGGAGCGTCCAGGTCTGCGAGGAACAACGGCTCGGTCATGTGAAATTCTCCTTCAGCCAGCTGAACACACCCTTGCCGTGCCGGTTCACCGACACCTCGGGACGGGTCTCCTCCCGGGCAGCGGCGAGCTGGCGGAGGATTTCGCGCTGCTCGTCGTCCAGCTTGGTCGGGGTCTGCACCAGCAGCGTGACACCGAGTTCGCCCCTGCCGTCACCGCGGAGGCGCGGGATGCCGCGTCCCGGGACAGCGATACGGGTGCCCGACTGGGTGCCTGCCGGGATGTCGACCTCCACGTGGGCGGCCTCGGCGTCCTGATCGTCGCGCTCGGATTCGAGGGTGTCCAGCTGAACGTGGGTGCCCAGGGCCGCTGCGGTCATCGGCACCTTCAGCACCACCTCGAGATTGTCGCCGTTGCGCTTGAACACTTCATGGGTGGTGACGTTGAGCTCGACGTAGAGGTCGCCGGCCGGTCCGCCGCCGGGGCCGACCTCTCCCTGCGAGACCAGGTGCACCCTGTTCCCGGTGGCGACGCCGGCAGGGATCTTCACGTTGATCGTGCGGTGGCTGCGCACGCGGCCCTCGCCGGAGCACTCGCCGCAGGGGTTGGGTATAACCGTGCCGTAGCCGCGGCAGCTCGGGCAGGGCTGGCTGGTGCGGATCTCGCCGAGGAAGGAGCGCTGCACCTGGGTGACGTCGCCGGCTCCGTGGCAGGTGGTGCAGGTGACCGGCTCGCTGCCCTCGTTCGCACCGGTGCCTCCGCACCGGGGACAGACCACGGCCGTGTCGACCTTCAGGGGCTTGGTGATGCCGAAGGCCGCCTCTGCAAGGGTCAGGTTGAGACGCACGAGGGCGTCTTGCCCGCGACGCACCCGGGAGCGAGGTCCGCGGCTGGTCTGCTGGCCGAACATCGCGTCCACGAGGTTGGAAAAATCGAACCCGCCGCCGCTGAAGCCGTACGCGCCGGCACCACCTCCACCGCCGAAACCGCCGCCCATCGGGTCGCCGCCACGGTCGTACATCGAACGCTTGCTGGGGTCGTGCAGGACTTCGTAGGCCTCGCCGATCTCCTTGAAGCGGTCAGCGGCGTCCGGGGCGTCGGCAACGTCCGGGTGGTACTTCATGGCCAGCTTACGGTAGGCCTTCTTGATCTGCTCCGGGCTCGCGTCCCGGGGCACACCAAGGGTCTGGTAATAGTCAGCGCTCACGCATTCATCCTTCGGCCAGGAAACGGCCAACGTAGCGGGCGACAGCCCGCACCGCCGCCATCGTCGAGGGGTAGTCCATTCTTGTCGGCCCGACAATGCCAAGGGTTGCCCAGGCATCGGGGCTGTTGCCATACGCGCTGGCCACGACGGACGTGGCCTGCAACGGCTCGTACGGGTTCTCATGACCGATCCGCACCGTCACGTCGCCGCCAATCCCGACCTCACCGAGCAGGCGCAACAGCACCACCTGTTCCTCCAGTGCCTCCAGCACGGGGCGAACGGTGGTCTCGAACTGGTCGGAGAAGCGGGTCAGGTTCGGCACGCCGCCGACGACAACGCGCGTAGAGGAATCTGTCGTAACGAGCTCGAGCAGGGCGGCGATCATCACCGTCCCCAGCGGACGCAGGTCCGCCGGCAGTTCGTCCAGCAGGCTTGTCACGCGTTCGACGGCCTTGGCCGGGGACAGGCCGATGAGGGCCATGTTCAGGCGTCCCCGCAGGTCGGCGACGGCGGACTCGGGCGCGCCTCCGAGGTCGACGGTGTGCTGGTCGACCTTGCCCGTGGAGCTGACGAGGATCAGCAAACCGCGCTCGGCGGTGAGGATGACGATCTCGATGTGCCGGATCGTGGCCCCCGAGAGGATCGGGTACTGCACGATCGCGACCTGCTGGGTGATCTGGGCGAGGAGCCGGACGGTGCGGCGCACGACGTCGTCGATGTCGAGGGCACCGGCCATGAAGGTCTCGATCGCCCGGCGCTCGGCGCCGGAAAGCGGCTTCACTGCGCCTAGCCGGTCGACGAAGAGCCGGTAGCCCTTGTCGGTGGGAATGCGTCCGGCGCTGGTGTGGGGCTGGGTGATGTAGCCCTCCTCCTCCAGCACGGCCATGTCGTTTCGGACGGTGGCCGGTGAGACGTCGAGGTGGTACCGCTCCACCAGGGCCCGGGATCCGACCGGCTCACGCATCGACACGTAGTCGGTGACGATGGCACGCAGGATCGTCAGCTTGCGATCATCGAGCACGTCGTTCCTCCCGTCGGCAGCTGGCACTCTCGGTAGCGGAGTGCCAGTCTAGACGACGCCGCCGCCGGACGCGCCAGCGGCCGGCGAAGGAGGAGTCTCGACGAGCCCGGCGCTTGCGCCGAGCGAGGAACAGACGACGCCGCCGCCGGACGCGCCAGCGGCCGGCGAAGGAGGAGTCTCGACGGCCCGGCGCTTGCGCTGAGCGAGGAGCAGCCCCCGTATCCCGGATACGCTGATCGGCATGACCCAGTTCAGCCTCGGTGAGTTCAGGCCCGTCGCGGACCACGTGTTCGTGGCCGTTGCGGAGCCCGCAGCGGTGAACATCGGGCTGGTCGTGGGACCGTCGGGTTGCCTCGTCGTCGACACAGGGTCGTCCCCGGCCCAGGGCGCCGCCATTCGCGAAGCGGCGGAAGCCTTCGCCGGCGTCCCCGTGGTGGCGGCGCTGGCCACGCACTGGCACTTCGACCATGCTTTCGGCCTCGCCGGTTTCGACGGAGTGCCCACCTACGCCCACGAGACGGTCCCGAGCTGGCTGGCGCACCCGAGCGCCCGCGAGGTTGCAGAGACCCTC
>JBBRIY010000332.1:0-3566 GCA_038220215.1 Propionibacteriales bacterium | reverse complement strand
CACCGAGAGCGGCAACACCGAGGCCACGTCGAAACTGCGGAAGGTCGTCGACATCACCGACGCCCGTACAGGTACGGTTCGACTGAAGAAAGCCGTTGACAAGGTGGACGAAATGGCACTGGACACGGCATCGACGAAGACCACGCGAATCAGGGGCTGACATGGCTATCTGTCCGGCCGGACACGAGACCAGTGCGCACGATTTCTGTGACACCTGCGGGCTCCCGGTGCAGGCGCAGTCACCGGCTTCCGCCGTCGAGGCTGCTCCGGCCGACGTCCCGTCCCCCGCGCAACCCGTGATCTGTCCGCACTGCCAGACCCCGAACGTCGCCGACGCCCTGTTCTGCGAGGCGTGCGGCTTCGACTTCACCACGGGCACGCTTCCGGTGGCGCCCGCCGCGGAGGCACCCGCGGCCGCTGAGCCGGAAGTTCTGGCAATGTTCGCAGCTCCTCCCGAGGACCCGGCGGAGGACGGGACCGCGGAAGCGGAGGCTCCCACGGGGGCCGAGTCGCCGGTCGTCGCCGCAACGCCTGACGTGCCGCCACGACCGGTGGTGGAGTGGGTGGCCGAGCTGTGGATCGACCCCGACTGGTACGCCGCCCAGGGATCGTCGGATCCGATGCCGTCGCCGTCCCTGCCCGACATCGCCCCGCTGGTCAAGGAGAACAACCTGATCGGCAGGGTCTCTCACAGCCGGGGCATCTTCCCCGACATCGACTGTGAACTCGACAGCGGCTGCAGCCGCCGGCACGCCATGCTCACCACCGACGGCAACCGCTGGTGGATCGAGGATCTGGACTCCGCCAACGGCACCTTCGTGGGGGCGGCTGCCGGGCCGCTGCCCGCCATGCCGATCCCGCAGGGACGGGTGGAGCTCAACCCGGGCCAGCGCATCTACGTCGGCGCCTGGACACGGATCGTGGTGCGCAAGGCCACCGACGACGAGAAAGTCGCCTTCGCCTGACCCGCCCGCCGACGTGTCAGAAGCTGGGGTCGCCCTGGCGTCCCCTCCTTCTGACAACACGGCGGGCGTTGCGCTGTGGGCGTACGG
This sequence comes from Propionibacteriales bacterium, assembly GCA_038220215.1. GTDB lineage: Bacteria > Actinomycetota > Actinomycetes > Propionibacteriales > Propionibacteriaceae > Propionicimonas. The sequence goes on along the minus strand of JBBRIY010000332.1, from coordinate 2,514 downwards.
GCGCCCGGTCCGTGGACGCCCGCGGGTAGATTGGCCACCGGCGTCCAGCAAGGAGATCAACGGTGGAGATCAAGATCGGCATTCAGCACGTGGTCCGCGAACTGACGGTGGAAACCGAGGAAACTGCTGCCAGCATCGAGGCGAGCCTGCGCAAGGCCCTTGCTGATGACGGCGTGGTGGCCCTCACCGATGAGAAGGGCCGCAAGGTGCTCGTGCCGGCCGCGAAGATCGCCTACATCGATCTCGGCCAGGACAAGCCGCGCGGTGTGGGCTTCGGCGCGCTCTGATCCACGCCCGAGAGGGCACCAGCACCCCGTCCAACGCGGGCGGGAGTGCCCCTGCGCGCCGTGAACCGGCAGCACGCTAGACTGAGCGCGCCGCACATCAACGTGTGAGCCTGCCTGGAGCGGCCGAGACCATGCCGCCGGCGGTCCAGAACTACTGCGGCCCGAGCGGCCCAGTGACAGATAAGGCAAGACCCTGACCGATTCAATTCTCGAGACCGTGCCCGAAACCATCCCTGATCTCACTTTCGAGGACCTGGGAGTAATCCCGGAGATCGTCGAGGCGCTGAAGACGATCGGCATCGAGCACCCGTTCCCGATCCAGAGCCTGTCCATCCCGATCGCCATCGGCGGCACCGACATGATCGGGCAGGCCCGCACCGGCACCGGCAAGACCCTCGCTTTCGGCATCTCACTGCTGCAGCGCATCCTCGTCCCGACCGACGAGGGCTATGCCGAGATGCCGTTCCAGGGCCTGCCGCAGGCGCTGGTGATGGCACCCACCCGCGAACTGGCGCTGCAGGTCACCCGTGACCTCGACGTCGCCTCCTCCGTCCGCAAGGCCCGCATCCTCACCGTTTACGGCGGCGTCGGCTACGAGACGCAGCTCGAGACCCTCAGCGACGGCGTCGACGTGGTCGTCGGCACCCCGGGTCGCCTCCTCGACCTCGCCAACCGGCGCTCCCTCGACCTGTCCAAGGTCAAGGTGCTGGTGCTCGACGAGGCCGACGAGATGCTCGACCTCGGGTTCCTGCCCGACGTGGAGCGCCTGATCTCCAAGACACCGAAGACCCGCCAGACCCTGCTGTTCTCCGCAACGATGCCGGCAGCGATCGTCGCGCTCTCCCGCATGCACCTGAACCAGCCGGTGAATGTGCGCGCTGAGACCCATGACGCGCAGCTCACCGTCCCGGACACCACCCAGTACGTCTACCAGGCCCACGACCTGGACAAGCCCGAGATCGTCGGACGCCTCCTGCAGTCGCCGGTGTGCACCCGGACGATGATCTTCACCCGCACCAAGCGTGCGGCGCAGCGGCTGGCCGACGAGCTCGAGGACCGCGGCTTCTCCGCCACCTCCATCCACGGCGACCTCAACCAGGTCGCCCGCGAGAAGGCGCTGAAGAAGTTCCGCGACGGCAAGGTCGACGTGCTGGTCGCCACCGATGTCGCTGCCCGTGGCATCGACATCACTGACGTCAGCCACGTGGTCAACTACGAATGCCCCGACTCCGAGATGACCTACGTGCACCGCATCGGCCGCACCGGTCGCGCGGGCGCCAAGGGCATCGCGGTGACGCTGGTCGACTGGGCCGACGTGACCCGCTGGAGGGTCATCAACAAGGCTCTCGACCTCGGCATCCCCGAGATCGAGGAGACCTACTCCAACACCCCGCGCCTGTTCGCCGACCTCGAGATCCCCGAGGGCACGAAGGGACGGCTCAAGGACGCGGCCCCGCGCCCGCCCCGTGAGCGTCCCGACTACAAGGATTCGCACAAGGACGGGCACCACAAGGACGGCCACCACAAGGACGGGCACCACGACCGCAAGGCCGAGCGTCCGGCCAGCGACCGGTCCCGCCGCCGCCTGCGCAACGGCCAGCCGCTTGAGGGCGGCGCCGCGGCGGACATCGCCCTTGCCGCCGTGGGTTCGGGCCCGGACAGCCCAGAGTCCGAAGTGGTCCCCGCCGGAGACCAGGCCGCAACGAAGCGCCGCCGTCGCCGCCGGAGCAGTGGCGGCAACCGCGACACCGCGGCTGCTCCTTCAGCGGAGTAGCCACAAGCGGTGAAGAAGGCCCGGGCACCTGCCCGGGCCTTCTGCCTTCCTAGCTGATCGGGCGCCGCCGTCCCCCATAGCGGACGACGGCGAAAAGCAGCAGCCCGAACCAGAAGAACAGGGCGAAGACCGGTTCCCACAGTTGATCCACGGCCCCCACGACCGGGCTGAGCGTCGGGCCGACCGCCAGCGCTGCGAAGGCGCAGAATGCGATCAGGGAGGGCACGAAGACCGCCCATGCCTTCAACTCGGTGACCAGCGCACGCCAGGTCTTGTCCTCAACCATCGTCGACACGAGTCCCCCATCCGCCGTCCTGGGCGCAACGGTAGCCGCGGCGGCAGGCCGACGAGGGGGTTGAGCGAACTCCGTACAAGGCCTGAACCGCGAGAACCGTCCCCGTCGTTCACTGAACGGAGGGGACGGCTCTGCTGGTTCAGCTGAACGGAGGGGAC
>JBBRIY010000331.1:0-3574 GCA_038220215.1 Propionibacteriales bacterium | reverse complement strand
CCGGAGCCGTCGATGGCGGCCTGCGGAACCGGCCGGTGCGCTGGCTGATGATCGCTGCGCCCTTCACTGCGGGCACCGGCATCTACATCTTCTACGCCCTGCAGCCCTACCTGTTGCAGTTGTGGGGCGATCCGAACGCGTACAGCATCGCCGGTCTCGCAGCAGCCCTTGTCGCCGGGGCACAGGTGGTCGGCGGCCTGCTGGTGGCCCGGGTCCGCGGGCTGTTCCGCCGCCGCACGGACGCGTTGCTGCTCGGCGGCATCGTCGGCATCGGCCTCCTGGTCGCGATCGGGCTGGCCAGCGGCTTCTGGCTTGCACTGGTTCTGGTTGCGGTGTGGTCGATGCTCAGCGCGATGGTTGCGCCACTACGGCAGTCGTTCATCAACGGCGCCATCCCGTCGGCGCAGCGGGCAACCGTCCTGTCGTTCGACTCGCTGATGGGGTCGGCCGGCGGCGTCGTGGTGCAGCCGGTACTCGGTCGGGTCGCGGACGTTGCGGGCTATCCCGCGTCCTACCTGGTGTCGGCGGGCATCCAGGTGATCGCACTGCCGTTCATCCTGCTGGCCCGGCGCGAGCACGCGCCGAGCGACCCGATCACGGCCGACGCGCAAGAGCCTGCCTAGGCTTCGCTTCATGACGCAGCGACTGTTCGTGGCCGTGGTGCCGCCGCCACAGGTCCGGGACGCCTGGGACGCCTTCCTGGAGCCGCGACGTGAGGTGGGGACGGAGCTGCGCTGGATGCTGGCGGAGTCCTGGCACGTGACCTGCGCCTTCATGGGCAGGGTTCCCGACGGCGACGTCGATGACCTTGATGAGGCCCTGGCCGCGGTCGCGGCGCGCACCAGGCCGTTCACCCTGACCGTCGAGGGGGGCGGCGCCTTCCCCAACCAGGATGCTGCCAAAGTGCTGTGGCTCGGCGTGACAGCGGGCGCCCAGGAGCTCGGCGCGCTGGCTGTGCGTTGCCGTACTGCTGCGAGCGTCCGCGGCATCGAGGTGGACGGCGGCAGGTTCCGACCCCATGTCACAGTGGCACGGGTCAAGGGCCAACGGGTCCTGCGCTGGCTGCCGGTCCTGGACGCCATCGGCCCCCAGACCTGGCCCGTGACGGAGTTCCGGCTGGTCCGGTCGCACCTGCTGCCCGGCGGATCGGGCTACCAGACGGTGGGGGAGTACGCCCTCTCCGGTGCACGTCCTCGCATATGCTGACCGACCGTGGCTGGCATCAGGGGACTCTTCGCGGATACGGCACCGCTGGCCAATCCCCACTTCCGTCGGCTCTGGCGGGCCAACATCGTCACCGTCATCGGCGCCCAGCTCACCGTCGTTGCGGTCCCTGCGCAGATCTATGCCATCACCGGCGACTCGGGCTACGTCGGACTGACCGGCCTGTTCGGCCTGGTACCGCTGGTGGTGTTCGGGCTGTGGGGCGGGGCGCTCGCCGACCACTTCGACCGGCGCAGCCTGCTGCTGGTGAGTACCTTCGGGCTGATCGGTACGAGCGCCCTGTTCTGGGTGCAGGCCGCCCTTGATTTGCGAAATGTCTGGTTGCTGCTCTGCATCTTCGCGCTCCAGCAGGCGTTCTTCGGGCTGAACCAGCCCGCGCGCAGCGCGATCCTGCCTCGCCTCCTGCCCGCGGCGCAGCTACCGGCTGCCTCCGCCCTCAGCATGACGGTGAGCATGGCCGGCGCGATCGCCGGGCCGATGGTTGGCGGCGTCCTCATTCCGATCGGCTACTCCTGGCTGTACCTGATCGACACCCTGACGCTGCTGGCGACGCTGTCGGCGGTGTGGCGGTTACCGTCGCTCCCGGTCGAGAACCGGATCGGCTCTCCGGGCGTCCGTTCGGTGATCGACGGGTTCGCCTACCTCAAGGGCCATCCGGTACTGCTGACGTCCTTCCTTGTCGACCTGATCGCGATGATCTTCGGCATGCCGCGCGCACTCTTTCCCGAGATCGCCCACCTGGCGTTCGGTGGCCCGATCATCGGCGGCCTCGAACTGTCACTGCTGTTCGCAGCCATCCCCGTCGGCGCCGTGCTCGGGGGCGTGTTCTCGGGCTGGGTCTCCCGGGTCAGCCGCCAGGGACGCGCGGTGGTGTGGTGCATCCTGCTCTGGGGCGTGGCGATGGCCGGCTTCGGGCTTGCCGTCGGCCTGGCTCCGCAGTGGCGGGTCCCGATGCTCGCCGTCGCCCTCGCGATGCTCGTGGGTGGTGGGGCCGCGGACATGGCATCCTCGGCGTTCCGCAACGCCATGCTGCTGTCTGCAGCCGATGACGCCGTCCGCGGGCGCCTGCAGGGGGTGTTCATCGTCGTGGTCGTCGGCGGGCCGCGCATTGCCGACACCGTTCACGGCTACGCCGCCGGACTGGTGGGCGCCGCCTGGGCCAGCGGTGGCGGCGGGCTCATCGTGATCGTGCTGACGGCGCTGGTGGCCGTCGGAGTCCCGGCGTTCTGGCGCTACGTCCCCCGCCCGGAGTCGTCGTGACCATGCATCCCTCGCGCCGGGGCGCGGTGCGACCTAAGCTCCCGCTATGGCTGTCGAACGGCTGTTATGGGTCGACGGGGAGACACAGACGGTCACCCGCCGCACCGAGGATGAGATCCCTGCCCTGCTCGCCGATCCGTCTGGCTGGTTGTGGCTCGACATCCCCGAACCGGACGAGGAAACCGCTGCGCTCCTTGGCACCCTGTTCGGCGCCCATCCGGCCGCAGTACAGGACGTGCTGGAGCGCAACCACGTCCCCCGGCTGCATGTGTACGGGCAGACGCTGTTCCTCGTGCTGCACCGGCCGCAGGTGGGGGAGGGCGGCCACGTCCATTACCTCGAGCTCGACCAGTTCATCGGCCCCAACTACCTGATCACGACGCACGGGCCGCGGAACCTCGCCGTGCCGCTGGAGATGCTGCTGGCCGAGACCGATGAGCTGGCCGACCGGATGCTGACGGGTCGCCACGTGCCCACCGGCCCGTGGGCGGCGTCACGACGGCTCGTCGGTGGTTTGGCGATCGCCGAGGAACGCTTCGTCAACCAGCTCGCCCGCGAAGTGGGGGAACTCGAGAAGCAGGTCATGGCGCACGCCGGGGACGCCGACCCGCAACGATTCCTCGAAGTGCTGTTCACGACACGGCACGCATTGCTCACCGTCCGGACGATGACCAGCCAGTCCGCCGAGATCTATGGCCGAGCATTGCGGCTGCTCGGGGACCTGGACAAGGCAATCCAGAAAGGGCTGCGAGACAACAAGGACGCCTACGACCGGCTGAGCCGGATCACCGCGAGCCAGCTGGACTTCCTGACCGGCATCACCGAGTACTACCGGGCACGAACCGACACCAAGATGACCATCGCCGCGGAGCGCCTTGCCGTCATCGCCGCCATCACCCTGCCCGTGACCGCCATCAGCTCGGTGGTTGGCATGAACGTCATCGTCAATGACGCGACGAACTGGATGTGGCTGTCGATCCTGCTGGGTTCGATGCTCGCGCTCTCCCTCTTCCTGCTGCGCTGGGCCAAGCGCCAGGGCTGGTGGTGAACCGTCCCGCACGCAAACGCCGCCACTTACTGCAGGAGCCGC
>JBBRIY010000330.1:0-3581 GCA_038220215.1 Propionibacteriales bacterium | reverse complement strand
GACGATCACAGCCACGGGCACAGCCACAACCACTGAGTCCGCAAGCAAAGGACCCCAGCCCCTTCACCGGGGGCTGGGGTCCTTTGTGCTGTGACCCTCAGAATCTGACAAGTCGGTGGTGGTGGTGCTGTGTGCAGGGGTGGGTTGGCCGAGGCGCTTGCGGGCGAGGGCGCGCCAGCCGATCAGGAAGACGGCGAGGGTGATGGCGCCGACGATCACGAACCCGACGGCCGTTGAGCCGCCACCGGCAAGCCGCAGCAGCATGCCGCCGACAAGGGCCACGACCCAGACGAACACGCCCTGGGTCCACCACGGCCAGTTCCGCCAGGAGGCGACGACCGAACCGAGCGCGGCGGAAAGGACGAACGGCCACGCCGTCGTTGCGATGCCGACGAGGTCGAGCGACTCGGCGTGGCTGGCCCGTCCGATCACGGCGAAGATAACGACGAGGGCGATGTCGAGGGCGAGGCTGCCGAGAATGCGCATGGTGAAGACGATACGGGCGAGGAGCCCTGGATCGCGAGGCTCCAGCTCATGGGTTCGGCTGCGGTAGCCGATGGCATCGCAATACAATTCGCGATGAAATATCACGTCCTATTGAAGGAACCCCATGCGCCTGTCAGGATCCGCCACCCTCATCAGCCTCGCTGTCGCAGCGGGGCTGCTCTTCGCACCTGTGCCCGTCGTTGATGCCGCTGCACCCGCAGCGGGGCGTGCACCGACGGTGTCCATCATTGCTTCGGCAGCGCCGAGCGTCGCGCAGCCGGTGGCGAAGAAGTACAGGAACTGCGCCTCGCTCAACCGCAAGTACAAGCACGGAGTCGGCAAGAAGGGTGCCAAAGACCACACCAGCAGTGGCAACCCGGTCACCAACTTCACGCGCAGCAATTCGCTGTACGTGAAGAACCGCCACCTCGATCGCGACCACGACAAGATCGCCTGCGAGAAGCACTGAGCGCGCGAATCATCCTCCCGGATGACCCCGAGCGCCGGTGGGGATGACGCGGCCACCGCCGGAAGGTCAGTACGTTGACCGCATGAGCGAGAACCTTCACCTTGCGGGAGACGGTCCGGCGCCGGGCATCGAGGCCATCGGCCTGAAGCGCGCCTTCGGCGACGTGCGCGCCGTCGACGGGATCACCTTCACGGCACCGGCCTCTGCTGTCACGGCACTGATCGGGCCCAACGGCTCCGGCAAGACCACGTTGCTGCTGTTGCTGGCCGGCTTGCTCCAGGCCGACTCCGGTCGCGCGAACATCGCGGGCTACGACGTGGCGTCGGACAACCTCGAGGCACGCTCGCGGGTGGGCTGGATGCCGGACGCCTTCGGCACCTGGGACGCGCTCACCTGCACCGAAATCCTTTCGACCTTCGCCCATGCCTACGGCATTTCCCGGAAGGCCAGCCCCGCCCGCGTCGCTTCGCTCCTCGACCGCGTGCACCTGGTCGAGTTCGCTGCCCGGCCTGCGCGGGTGCTGAGCCGCGGGCAGAAGCAGCGGCTCGGCCTGGCCCGCGCCCTGATCCACGACCCCGACGTGCTGTTGCTCGACGAGCCCGCGTCCGGTCTCGACCCGCGCAGCCGCATCGAGCTGCGCGACCTGCTGCGCGAGCTCGCCGGTGACGGCAAGACCGTCCTGGTCTCCTCCCACGTGCTCTCCGAGCTCGAGGAGGTGTACGACCAGGCCGTGTTCCTCTCCCGCGGACGCACGGTCGACACCTCCGCGGAACCCTCGGAGGCGGTCAAGCGCGGCTGGCGACTGGACGCGTCCGACCCCGTGGGGCTGCGCACCTTCCTCGACGACGTCGGTATCCCGTGGACCGGCCAGCCCAACGGCGAGGTAATCGTGCAACTGGCCGGCTACGAGTCTGCGCGTGAACTGATCCGCGCCGCCGTTGGCGCCGACGTCCCGCTGCACACGGTCACCCCGGTGGCTGGACGCCTCGAGGAGACCTACCTTTCGCTGAACGAGGAGCGGTCATGAACGCCTGGCGGTTGTCGGTCAACGGGCTGCGGACCGTCACGGAACTCGAACTCAAGCAGCGCATCCGGTCGCGCCGCTGGATCGTCGCCCTGCTGGTGTGGTTCCTCGTCATCGGTGGGATCACATCGCTGGTGATCCTTGCGACTTCACGCCTGGTCGACGGCCAGGACAGCGGCCAGAACCAAGGTCCGTTGGCGTTCGCGCTCAATGTGTTCTTCGTGCTCGGCATGGGCCTGATCATTGCCCCGACGTTCACGGCCACCTCGATCAACGGCGACCGCAATGCGGGCACGCTCGCCATCCTGCAGGCCACCCGGCTCAGCGCCGCAGAGATCGCAATCGGGAAGCTGCTCGCGGCCTGGCTGACGGCCCTGGTGTTCCTCGTGGTCGGCCTGCCCTTCATCGCGTGGTCGATGGTGTCCGGCTCGATCTCGCTGTGGCAGGTGGTGGCCTGCTTCGCAGTGGTCTTCATGCTGGTGGCAGTGGTCTGCGCGATCGGCCTGGGCTGGTCAGCGTTGCTGTCACGCCCCGCCGGCTCGACGGTCATGACCTACCTCTCGGTCGTCGCCCTCACCGTGATCAGCACGTTCGTGATGCTGATCCTGTCGCCCCTGGTGCGCTCCTTCGAGGCCGTTGAGGTCTGGGGGTTGCCTCAGGAGGTGGCGGACGTGTACCAGTCACAGATCGACCGGTACTGGATGGACAACCCCGCTGGAGACGGCAGCGGCCTGCCTCAGCCGCCGGTCGAAGAATGCACCTGGAACACCCAGTGGGTCACCAACGTCCACATGGAGCGCATCTGGTGGATCACAGCGATCAACCCCTTCGTCGTGGTTTCCGATGCCGCACCTCTGCCGTCGGAGGCCTACGCCGACCTGAGGAAATACGCCTCCGGGTCGGGTGATCCGCTCGCGATGATCCGGCTGGCGGTACGAGAACTGGCCGTGCCACCGGGAAACGAACGCGACGACTGCATCGAGCTCTATGCGCGGGCTGGCTACAACGTCGACTATGGACCGGACGGCACGCCCAACGTCACCACGGCAACCGGCACCCCGGTCAACGTCGACACCCCCGTCAAGCGTCGTCCGGTCGCGATCGAGTCGCCGATCTGGCCCTGGGGCCTGGGGGCGAACCTGCTGATCGGCGCGACCTTCCTCTGGGTGGCCGTCCACCGGTTGAAGGTGCCCTACGCCCAACTTCCGCCGGGCACACGGGTGGCCTGAGCCGTTTCTGAGCTCGCTGCGCGCAGGGGCAGGGTGAGCTCGACGCGGCCACCCGGCTCACCGGGCGCTGACGTCCGTAGGCTGCCACCGACTTTCGCGAGCATCCTTCCGACGATCTGGAGGCCGAAACCGGACGAGCCCTGCCGCTGCGAGCCGGGCGTCGCTGCGAATCCGGGCCCCTCATCGGCGACGACCAGCACCGCAGACGTCCCGACGCGCGTCAGGCGCACCTCCAGACCGACACCGTCGCTGGTGTGGGCGAACACGTTGTCGATGCAGATGTCGACGAGGTCGCCCAGGTCAGCAGCGCCGAGCGCCACCCGCACCGGGGTCGTCGGAAGGTCCACCCGCAGCCCACGGTCCTGGTCCTCCG
>JBBRIY010000329.1:0-3596 GCA_038220215.1 Propionibacteriales bacterium | reverse complement strand
CCTGGTGATCGGGGCCGGGCAGGCGGGGATTGCCGCAAGCGAGCATCTGGGCCGCGCGGACATCCCGCATCTGGTGGTCGAACGCGACCGCATCGCCGAGAAGTGGCGGACGGGGCGGTGGGATTCGCTGGTGGCGAACGGCCTGCACACGACACACCCGCTCGACCCACGAGTACAAGCAACCAGAACAGGAAACCAGGAATGGCCTACTTCGAAGACGCGACCAAGCTGATCGGCCGCACCCCGCTGGTGAGGATCAACCGGCTGTACGGCGACAGCCAGGCGATCGTCCTTGCCAAGCTCGAGTTCTACAACCCGGCGAACTCGGTGAAGGACCGGATCGGCGTCGCGATCATCGACGCGGCCGAGGCCAGTGGTGAGCTGCAGCCCGGCGGCACCATCATCGAGGCGACCTCCGGCAACACCGGCATCGCGCTCGCCTTCGTCGGCGCAGCACGGGGCTACACGGTGGTTCTCACCATGCCCGACACCATGAGCAAGGAGCGTCGGGCGCTGCTGCGCGCCTTCGGGGCCGAGCTCGTCCTGACCCCCGGCTCCGAGGGTATGAAGGGGGCCGTGGCCCGCTCCGAGCAGATCGCCGCCGAGACCCCGGGGGCCGTCCTTGCCCGGCAGTTCGCCAACCCGGCCAACACCGACATCCACCGCAGGACGACTGCTGTGGAGATCTGGGACGACACCGACGGCGAGGTCGACTTCGTGGTGGCAGGCGTCGGTACCGGTGGCACCATCACCGGTGTCGGCCAGGTGCTCAAGGAGCGCAAGCCCGAGGTCAAGATGGTCGCCGTCGAGCCGTCGGAGTCCCCACTGCTCTCCGGCGGTACACCCGGCCCGCACAAGATCCAGGGGATCGGGGCCAACTTCATCCCCGAGATCCTCGACCGCTCTGTGATCGACGAGGTGCTGCCGCAGAGCAGCGAGACGGCTGTCGCCTGGGCACGTCGGGCGGCAGCAGAAGAGGGCCTGCTTGTCGGCATCTCCTCCGGCGCAGCACTGGCAGCAGCGGGCGAACTCGCCGCGCGTCCCGAGAATGCCGGCAAGACGATCGTCGTGATCATCCCGTCCTTCGGTGAACGGTACTTGTCTACGGTGCTGTACGCCGATCTACTGGACGCGTGAATCTCGCAGCCATCCTGCAGTCCGCGCGCGGGCGGATCTCCGAAGACCTGGAGACCGCCCTCCGCGAGGACCCCGCGGCCACCTCGAAGATCCTGGTGGCACTGACCTATCCCGGCATCCACGCCGTGTGGGTCCACCGGCTGGCACACCGCCTGTGGATGTCCGGCCCTGCCGGCAAGCCGCTGGCGCGGGTGCTGTCCCAGCTCTCCCGGTTCTTCACGGGGATCGAGATCCACCCCGGTGCCGTCGTCGGGCGCCGGTTCTTCATCGACCACGGCATGGGCGTTGTGATCGGCGAGACCGCCGAGGTCGGCGACGACGTCCTGATGTACCACCAAGTGACCCTCGGCGGCCGATCGCGGGGACGGTTCAAGCGGCACCCGACGATCGGCAATCACGTCCTCCTGGGCGCGGGCGCGAAGATCATCGGGCCGATCACCATCGGCGACGGCACCAAGGTCGGGTCAAACGCGCTGGTCGTGAAGAGCGTGCCGCCGAACTCGATCGTCACCGGCATTCCGGCAAACACCTCCCCCGGCGACGTCATCGCCTGAGCGGGCCTAGGGTGACCACATGAGTCCCGTCAGCTACGACCCGAAGTCAGCAGTCCAGGGTCCTGCTGCTGCCCTCACGATGGTGGGCCTTGCTGTCGCCGTCGTCGCCACCATGTACCGCCCGCTGTACGGCATCGTTGCCGGCGCGGTGGGTGCGGTGGTCGCCGCCATCATCTTCATCTCGAAGGCGAAGGGTAACGTCGGCCTGCTCGCCCGACTCGGACTGGGGCTCGCCCTCGGCGCTGCGATTACGTACGGGCTGGGCGCCATCGACCTCCTGCCGAAGGTCGCCCCTTAAGCTGGTCGCGTGCAGAGCGACCCTGAACTCGAACGGCTGCGCGGCTCCATCGACAATCTCGACGCCGCGATCATCTGCCTGCTCGCTGAGCGGTTCAAGATCACCCAGCAGGTCGGGGTGCTGAAGAAGGTCCGTGGCCTTGCCCCTGCCGACCCCGAGCGCGAGGAGCAGCAGATCGCCCGGCTGCGCGACCTCGCCCTCCGGGCACAGCTGAACCCCGAGTTCGCCGAGAAGTGGCTGGAGTTCGTTGTCGCGGAAGTCGTGCGGCACCACGAGGCCATCGCCGCCGAGTCGTGACCGGGAGCACGGCAGCAACGCTCCGCTCGCCCGGGGTGCTGGCCGGGTTCTTCGGCGCCATCGCCGTCGCCTGGGGCGGCTTCCATCCCGAGTTCTCCTTCGCGGCTGTTGGCTGGCCGCCGGCCTGGGCGAACGCGATCGGGCTGAGCGCCCCGCTGCCACTGAACCGCATCCTGATCGTGCTCGGCACGATCGCCCTCACCTGGGGCTGGTGGCACATCCGCCCCACCCGGACGCGGCCCGCCGTCAATGCCTGGCTGACGCTGGGGCTGTGGAGCCTGCCCTTGCTCCTCGCCCCGCCGGTTCTGAGCAACGACGCCGCCCTCTACGCCGACCTCGGCTGGACGTTGGGCACCGGCACCAACCCCTACGTCGTGGGGGTGGCCACCTCCGGCAGCCCGTTCGTGCCGTGGGTGGACCCGCTGTGGGCCGGCAGTGGCGTCGCCTACCCGCCCCTGACCCTCCGCCTCAACGAGCTGGTCGTGCAGCTCAGTGGCGCAGACGCCTACTGGTCGGTGCTCGCCATGCGGCTGCCGGCCCTGTTGTCGGTGGCCGCCATGCTGCTGCTCGTGCCGCGGATCGCAGCACTCCTCGGCGTGCCGGACCGCGGGGCGGTCTGGCTGGGCGTGCTGAACCCGCTGCTGTTGCTGCACTTCATCGGCGCCGCCCACAATGACGCCCCGATGGTCGCTGTCACCCTCGCAGCCATCTGGGTCACCTGCCGCTGGCCGGGCTGGGTGACCTCCCTGGTGGCCGGGCCCGTGCTGGTGGGCCTGGCGATGACGTTCAAGCAGCAGGGCGGCCTCGCCGTTCTCGCGGTTGCCGGGTTGCCGGTGGCCGCGCGGCTGGCAGCACTCCCGCTGGGACGCCGGCTGTGGCTGCTGGGCTGGCGGACGACGGTGGCCACAGCCGTGACCGTCGTGACTTTCGTGCTGGTGAGCCTGGCCAGCGGGCTCGGCTTCGGCTGGGTGCAGTGGCTCGACCTGATGGGCCTGGCCGGCACGCCCGCCCCGCTGGCGCTGCTGTCCAAGGGCGGTGCCCTGCTGTGGCAGCTGGGTGGCGGCTCCTACACCGGCTTCCTCATCCAGGCCGGCCGTGTCGGCACCGTCCTGCTGGTGGTGGTGCTGGGATGGATCGGGGTCCGCTTCGCCGACCGTCCACTCAGCCTGGTCGCCTGGGGGTCGCTGGCGATCGCCGTCCTCGGCCAGGCCCTGCATCCGTGGTACCTGCCGTGGAGCCTCGCCCTGCTCGCCCTCATCCCGCTCACCCGTCGGCAGCGGTACTGGGTGTTCGGGTTCGCCATCGCCTTC
>JBBRIY010000328.1:0-3614 GCA_038220215.1 Propionibacteriales bacterium | reverse complement strand
CGCCGCTGCTCAGCCGCTCCCTGCTGCTCACCCTGAAGCCGCTCACCGACAGCGACATCACCACCTTGCTGGACCGCGCCCTCTCTGAAGAGCGTGGCCTTGCCGGTGCCTTCCAGCTCGCTGACGGTGCACGCACCTCGCTGCTGCGCTTCGCGGGCGGGGACGCCCGGCGCGCCCTCACCTACCTGGAGGAGGCGGCGGCCGGCGCGTCCGCCCAGGGCGTCAGCCTCATTGACGACGCCATCATCTCCGCAGCGGTCGACAAGGCTTCGGTGCGCTACGACCGCGACGGCGACCAGCACTATGACGTGATCAGCGCCTTCATCAAGAGCCTTCGCGGCTCCGACGTCCAGGCCGGACTGCACTACCTTGCCCGGATGATGGAGGCAGGGGAGGATCCGCGGTTCATCGCGCGGCGGCTCATCATCCTTGCCAGCGAGGACATCGGCATGGCGGCGCCCTCGGTGCTCCAGACCTGCGTGGCTGCGGCCCAGGCCGTGGCCCTGATCGGCATGCCGGAGGCGCGCATCAACCTCGCCCAGGCCGTGATCGCCTGCGCGATGGCCCCCAAGTCGAATGCCGTGGTGAAGGCGGTGGACGCCGCCATCGCCGATGTCCGCGCCGGCCGCATCGGCACCGTCCCGCCCGACCTGCGCGACGCGCACTATCCCGGGGCCAAACAGCACGGGCACGGGCAGGGCTACCTCTACGCCCACGACGCTCCACACGGGGTCGCAAACCAGCAGTACCTGCCGGACGAGCTGGCCGGTGCCCGCTACTACGAGCCGACCGAGCACGGCAATGAGGCTGCAATGGCAGAGCGGCTAGGGCTGTTGGAGGAATTGCTGGGACGCCGGGAGCAGCGTCCGGCGGAATGAAATCCCGGCCTGCGGGGTTGCTCGCAGCGTGACCGCTACCTACAAGCCCTGGCCAGCCCTCTGGGCACTGGTGGTGGGGTTCTTCATGATCCTCGTCGACACCACGATCGTCTCGGTCGCGAATCCGCGGATCATGCAGGGACTTGGCGCCGACATCAACTCCGTCATCTGGGTAACCAGCGCCTACCTGCTGGCCTATGCCGTCCCGTTGCTGGTGACCGGACGGCTGGGTGACCGGTTCGGACCGAAGCGGATCTACCTCATCGGGCTGGTGGTGTTCACGCTCGCCTCCGCGTGGTGCGGGTTCGCAGGCTCGATCGAGATGCTGATCGCTGCCCGCGCCGTCCAGGGCCTGGGTGCTGCGCTGCTCACCCCGCAGACGATGGCGGTGATCACGCGCACCTTCCCACCGCACGACCGCGGCCGCGCGATGAGCCTGTGGGGCGCCACCGCCTCTGTGGCCATGCTGGTGGGCCCCATCCTCGGCGGGTTGCTCGTCGACGGGCTCGGTTGGGAATGGATCTTTTTCGTCAATGTGCCGGTCGGCATCGTCGGCTTCATCCTTGCCTGGCGGCTCGTCCCCGACCTGGAAACCCATGGCCACAGGTTCGACATCCCCGGCGTCGTGCTCTGGGCTGTCGGCATGTTCTGCCTGGTCTTCGGCATCCAGGAGGGCCAGACCTACGCCTGGGGCCAGATCTGGGGCCCGATCAGCGTCTGGAGCCTGATCATCACCGGCTTCGTCGTGCTCGGCGTCTTCCTCTGGTGGCAACGCCAGGGTCGCGGTGAGCCGCTGCTGCCGCTCCAGCTGTTCGGTGACCGGAACTTCTCGCTGGCCAACGCCGCGATCGCCATGGTGGGCGTCGCCGTGACGGCCAACGCGCTGCCGCTGGTCTTCTACTACCAGCTCGTCCTCGGCTTCAGCCCCACGCGGGCGGCCCTGCAACTGGTGCCGATGGCCTTGTTCTCTCTCGTACTGGCTCCCGTGGTCGGACGCCTGGTTGATCGCGTAAATGCCCGCTACCTGGCCACTGCCGGGTTGCTGGGCATGGCCGGCTCCATGCTGTGGTACTCACTGTGGCTCGTGCCTGATGAGAGCCTGTGGTGGCGCCTGCTGTTCCCGAGCTCACTGATGGGTATCGCCAGCGCGTTCACCTGGTCGCCGATCGGTGCCACCGCCACCCACAACCTCGCCCCGGCCAACGCCGGCGCCGGGTCCGGCGTGTACAACTCGGTACGCCAGGTCGGCTCGGTGCTGGGCAGCGCCGCGATCGCCGTGCTGATCCAGGCCCGACTGGCTGCCAGCCTTCCGGGAGGCGCGGGCGCTGGCAGCCGGGCCGAGGCAGCCGGACGCTTGCCCGAAGCGCTGCAGGCCGGATTCAGCTCCGCGATGGCCACCAGTATGTTGCTGCCGGCCGCTGCCGCCTTCGCCGGTGCCGTGCTGTGCTTCTTCTTCGTCCCGAGGGTGGCCAACAAGGGCTGGGGCGCTGCTCCGGCTGCCACCGCCGCCGAACCGGCTGGAGTCGACGCCGCCCGGTGATCCGCGATAGTTCGTGCCCCACCGCTCGTCCCGGCTAGGCTTCACCCCGTCAACGATTCGTCCAGACAAACAGCGAGGTAGCCCATGTCCGCCGGAGAGATCGCCGGTCTCATCGCTGCGGTGGCCGCAGTGGCCTTCGTCGTGTTCTGCGCCGTCCCCCTGCTGAAGCTCGGGAGGGTGCTGGAAGAGGTGCGCCTGGCCGTCCGCGACCTCGGGCACAACTCCGTGCCCATCCTTCAGGAGCTGAAGGGCACGGTCACAGCGACCAACACCGAGCTCGGCAAGCTGAGTGTCGTGACCGATGACGTGGCCAAGGTGAGCGCCCACGCCACGGTCGTCAGCGAGAACGCAGCGCAGCTGTCCACCCTGTTCGCCTCCACCCTCGGTGGGCCGCTGATCAAGACCGCGGCCTTCACCTACGGCGTGCGCCAGGCAGTGACCGGCAAGAGGGCCGGAACCAAGAAGGGCAAGTGATGGGCAAGCGCCTGTTCTGGTTCGCTGTCGGCGTCGGGATCACGGCCCTCGTCGTGGTCAAGGGCCGCGAGTACTACCAGCGGTACACCCCCAAGGGTGTTGCCGAACAGCTCGAGAAGAGCCGCACCGGCCTTGTCGACTGGGTCGGCGATTTCATCTCCACCATGGGCGAGGCGATGGACGCCCGCGAGGGAGAGCTGCGGGAGGCTCTCGGCCTGGACGAGTGACCCCACTCGTCCAGGAGAACCCACTGCCCCCGTAGTCCGGCGGAGCTCCGCCACACTCTCTTTAAGGAAACAACTCATGAAAACAGCTGACATCCGCCAGCGCTTCCTCGACTATTTCGCGACCCGCGGACACACCATCGTGCCCTCGGCGCCGCTGGTCTACAACGACCCGACCCTGCTGTTCGTCAATGCCGGCATGGTGCCGTTCAAGCCCTATTTCACCGGGGCGGAGGACGCCCCCTACGACCGGGCGGTGAGCGTGCAGAAGTGCGTGCGCACCCTCGATATCGAGGAGGTGGGCAAGACCACCCGTCACGGCACGTTCTTCCAGATGAACGGCAACTTCTCCTTCGGTGACTACTTCAAGGAAGGTGCCATCGAGTTCGCCTGGGAGCTGATCACCGGCAGCCAGGCCGACGGCAACTACGGCTTCGACCCCGACAAGGTCTGGGTCACCGTCTACCTCGACGATGACGAGGCGTTCGGGCTGTGGCG
>JBBRIY010000327.1:0-3614 GCA_038220215.1 Propionibacteriales bacterium | reverse complement strand
CCTGATCTTCCAGCGGCACGTCATCGAAGGCATTGCTACAACCGGAATCAAGTGAGGAACCCAATATGACAACCACTCCGCTGCCCCGCCGCACCCTGATCACGGGTGCAGCAGCCGTCGGGCTCGCTGCCGGCTTGCCTGGCCTGGGCTCGACAACCGCCAGCGCAGCGCCCCTGCGCAGGCACGGATCGAGCTTCAACTCCCGCACCGTCATCGGCTGGGCGAAGGACACCTGGCACTCGCTGGTCGCGATGACCGACCCTCGCACCGGGCTGCCGGCGGACAACATCCCGGGGTCGCTGGCTGCCGGCGACCGTAGCGGCTACACCTCGCCGACCAATATCGGCGGCTACCTGTGGAGTGCCGTGGTGGCGGAGGAGCTCGGCCTGATCCGCCGGGCGGAGCTCGTCAAGCGCTGCCGGCAGACCCTGAAGACCCTGCTGGGGATGAAGCACCACACCCCGTCCGGGATGTACTACAACTGGTACGACGAGGCCACCGGCGACGTCATCACCAGCTGGCCCGAGGACAGCAAGCGGGTGTACCCGTTCGCGTCCAGCGTCGACAACGGCTGGCTCGGTGCTGCCCTGTGGGTGGTGCGCAACGCCGTCCCCGAGGTCAGGCAGTCGGCTGACAGGCTATTCACACGGATGCGCTGGGACATGTTCTATGACGCCGACACCGCCCATCCCGGCGTCCGCCCCGGCGGCCTGATGCACGGCGGCTTCTACGACGACCCGCCGCCGGAGGGTTTCGCCGGCTACACCGGCAACCACATCGGCATCGGACCGGACGTCTGGTACACCGACCACCACTACGACACCACGGTGTCGGAGACCCGGATCACCAGCTACCTGGGCATCATGACCGGTCAGGTTCCCGCAAAGCACTACTTCGCGAGCTGGCGCACCTTCCCTGCGAGCTGCGACTGGTCGTGGCACGAGTCGCAGCCGGTTGGCGTGACCCGCACCTACCTCGGCCTGGACGTGTACGAGGGCGCCTACTCCTACCGCGGCATGAGGATCGTCCCCGGCTGGGGCGGCAGCATGTTCGAGGAGCTCATGCCCGATGTCTTCGTGCCCGAGTCCAAGTGGGGGCCGCGGTCGTGGGGGCTGAACCACCCGTTGCACGTGCGCGCGCAGCGTGAGCACGGCCTGGTCGAAGCCGGTTACGGCATCTGGGGGTTCTCACCCTCGTCCAACCCGGACGGCGGCTACCGCGAGTACGGCGTTGACGCGCTCGGGCTCAACCCCGAGGGCTACTTCTCCGACCAGGAGAAGACCAACTACGACGTGGGCTTCGGCACCTGCCGCGAGGCCACGAACCCGAACCCCGACTTCGGCGACGGCGTGGCAACGCCGCACGCGTCCTTCCTCGCCATGGCGTATGAGCCACGGCAGGCGTACGCGAACCTGAGGAAGCTCCAGCACGACTACGAGGGCTACGGCGACGGTGGGTTCTTCGACGCCATCGCCAGCTCTGGCACCGTCGCGAAGCGCTACCTGTCGCTGGACCAGGCGATGATCATGGGGGCTGTCGGCAATGTGCTGGGACGCAATGTGATGCATCGGGCGTTCGCCACCCGCACGGTGGAGCGGCGGTTGCGTCCGGTGCTGGCTAGGGAACGGTTCGGCGCCGGTACCGTCTAGCTCATGAAGCCTGCCACCCTCGCCGCCCCGGACGGCACCACCTACCGCGATCTCAACCACAACGGGCAGCTTGATGCCTTCGAGGATCCCCGGCTGGGCACCCCCGAGCGGGTCGCCGACCTGCTCGGGCGGCTCAGCCTCGCGGAGAAGGCCGGGCTGATGTTCCACACCGTCATCGAGGCAGGCAGCGACGGTGAGGTGCTCACCGGGCCTGGCCAGATCAGCAAGTCGGGGACCGCGGAGGTGGTGCTGGGCAAGCACCTGAACCACTTCAACGTGCACGCCCTTCCCGAACCGCGACTGGCTGCCCGGTGGGCTAACAACGTGCAGTTGCTCGCCGAACAGGCGCCGCACGGCATCCCGGTCACGGTGTCCTCCGACCCGCGGCACTCGTTCCACGAGAACGCCGGGGCATCGTTCGCAGCCCGCGGCCTGTCCCAATGGCCCGAGCCCCTGGGGCTTGGTGCACTGCGCGACCCTGCCCGCGTCCGGCGGTTCGCGGAGATCGTCAATGCCGAGTACCGGGCACTCGGGATCCGGGCGGCACTGCACCCGACGGTCGACCTGGCCACCGAGCCTCGCTGGGGCCGTCAGGCCGGAACGTTCGGCCAGGATCCCGAGTGGGTCACTGCCCTGGGCGTGGCGTACCTGGAAGGGCTGCAGCAGGGACGGGTGGGCCCAACCAGCGTGGCCTGCACCACCAAGCACTTCCCCGGAGGCGGACCGCAGGCCGGCGGGGAGGACGCCCACTTCCCCTACGGACGCGAGCAGGTCTACCCGGCCGGCCGCTTCGCCGACCACCTGCGTCCGTTCGTTGCGATGATCGCCGCAGGGACCTCGGCGATCATGCCCTACTACGGCATGCCCGTGGGCCTGAGGGTGGGCGGAGAGGCCGTTGAGCCGGTGGGGTTCGGCTACAACGCCGGCATGATCACCGGCCTGCTGCGCGAACAGCTCGGCTTTGACGGCGTGGTGTGCACCGACTGGGAACTCGTGAACGACAACCACGTCGGTGATCAGGTGCTGCCGGCCCGCGCGTGGGGCGTCGAGGGACTGGATCCCGCGGCGCGCATGGAACGCATCCTCGCTGCGGGCGCCGACCAGTTCGGTGGCGAGGAGTGCGTCGAGCTGCTCGTCGACCTGGTGACGTCGGGGAGGGTGCCGGAATCCCGGCTGGACGCGTCCGTCCGCCGGCTGCTGGCGGTGAAGTTCGACCTGGGGCTGTTCGACAACCCCTACGTCGACGAGTCGTCCGCGGCAGAGGTGGCGGGCTCGGCCGCGTTCGTCGCGGAGGGCCTGCGCGCCCAGGCCGAGTCGGTGACCGTGCTGGTCAACCAGGGGGTGCTCCCGCTGCGTCCCGGCCTCAAGGTCTACGCCGAAGGCTTCGACGTGGACGCCCTGGCTCGAGGGGACGGTTCCGAAATTCGTAGCGAGCCGTTCGTTGCGGTGGCGACCCCGGAGGAGGCCGACCTGGCGATCGTCCGGTTGCAGGCCCCGTTCGAGCCGCGCTCCGACCTGTTCCTCGAGGCGTGGTTCCACCAGGGGAGCCTCGACTTCCCGCCGGGGCTCGTGGTGCGGCTGCAGCGGATTGCCGCGCACTGCCCACTGCTGATCGACGTGAACTGCGACCGTCCGGCCATCCTCGCCCCGCTGCTCGACGCGGCGTCAGCGATGACCCTCACCTACGGCACCGGCGACCGACCCTACGCCGACGCAGTCACGGGCAGGGTGCCGCCGATCGGACGCCTGCCGTTCGACCTGCCGCGCTCGATGGACGCCGTCCGCGCCCACCCCGAGGACCAGCCCGGCTACGAGGACCCCCTCTTCCCCTGCGGCTACGGCCTGGACCAAGTTGGGGACGGTTCCTAACTCGGTCCACCCGTCGGACCACGCTGGGGACCACGTTGGGGACGGTTCTGTCGGACCAGATGTGGACCGAATTGGGGACGGTTCCAAACTCGGTCC
>JBBRIY010000326.1:0-3615 GCA_038220215.1 Propionibacteriales bacterium | reverse complement strand
ACGGAGCAGTCGTCCGTTGCCACGAACTGGGGATCCTCCCATGCCCTGCGGTAGGCCTCCTGAATGACGCTGAGGCGGAAAGCCTGCGGCGTCTGGCCGCGGCGGAGCTTGCCCCGCGGCGGGATGGCGGTGATCTCGTCGCGGGAGTTGACCTCGATGATCGTGTCCGCAGAGGGGATGGCGACGTCGACGGCGTCGTACGCGTCGAGGGCAGCGACCAGGTCATTGATGATCCGCGTGTCGAGCAGCGGCCTGACCGCATCGTGGAACATCACCCGGGTGTCTGCGTCGTTCAGGTTGCCGAGAACGCGCAACGCAGCCTTGGTGGAGTCGTTGCGGGTATCACCGCCGGCAAGCACCTGGGTCACCTTGGGGAACTTGCTGCCGATGCGGCGGGCGGCTTCCAGGTGATCGGGGTGCATCAGGATGTAGATCTCGTCGATCGCTTCGCAGTCCTGGAAGATCCCGAGGGTGTGTTCCATGACGGGCTTGCCCGCGACCTTCAGCAGTTGCTTGGGGATCGAGAGAC
Source organism: Propionibacteriales bacterium (assembly GCA_038220215.1). Lineage (GTDB taxonomy): Bacteria > Actinomycetota > Actinomycetes > Propionibacteriales > Propionibacteriaceae > Propionicimonas. The sequence goes on along the minus strand of JBBRIY010000326.1, from coordinate 3,086 downwards.
CAACCCGTGACCCTGTCCCGCCAGCGAGGACCACCCCGATGGTGCGTCGACTATCCGGCATTGGTTCCACCCTTCTCGTGCGCCGGCCGGGTGTACCGGCTCACTGCGCGCTCCGGTGCGCTTCATAAGCACTCATGACGTCCTCCGTCGGCCCGTCGGCCATCAGCTCACCCTTGTTCAGCCACAGCGTCCGGCTGCAGGTGTCCCGGATCGACTGGTGCGAGTGCGACACGAGGAAGATGGTGCCCGCTGCGTCACGGATCTCACGGATGCGCGCCTCGCTGCGCTTCTGGAAACGCTTGTCGCCGACGGAGAGTGCCTCGTCGACGATCAGGATCTCGTGCTGCTTCGACGCGGCGATGGCGAACTTCAGCCGAGCCTGCATGCCGGAGGAGTACGTGCGCATCGGCAGGTCGATGAACTCCTGCAGTTCGGCGAACTCCACGATGCTGTCGCGCATCGAGGAGATCTCCTTCTTGGGGAAGCCGAGCGCCAGCCCGCCGAGCACGATGTTGCTCTCGCCCGAGAGGTTGGGCATCAGGGCAGCACCCACACCGAGCAGGTTGGGCCGCGAACTGGCGAACACCGAGCCGGAATACGGCGGCGTCAGTCCGACGATGGCGCGCATCAGCGTGGACTTGCCCGAGCCGTTGGCCCCGATCACGCCGATGGACTCGTTGGAATAGGCGGTGAAGGAGACACCCCTCAGCGCGTGCACGTAACGGATGCCGCCCTGCGTTCGCGACAGCAGGCCGGTCTTCGTCCGCTTGGCTGCGCGGCCGCTGGCGAAGACCCGGTACTTCACGTGGAGGTCGTCGACGACGACGACCGGCACCCTGTCGGTGGTCTGCTCAGTCGCGTCCATAGCGCTCCTCCGCTGCCCAGAAGAAGATCAGCCCACCCACGAAGGCCACCACGGCCCACGCTGAGAAGTACCACCAGTACATCGGGTCATAGACCTGGTTGCCCATCAGCACTGAGCGGGCGATCCGCAGCACCTGGTAGACGGGATGGAAGTCGTACAGCTTCAGCACCCACGGGTAGGTCTTGAAGATGGTGTCGACGTTGAACAGCACGCCCGAGGTGTAGAACAGGATGCGCGTCACGAACGGCAGGAACTGGGTGAGATCCTGCACGTGGACGGTGAGGCGGGCCACGAACATGGCGACGCCGGCGTTGAAGACGGTGTAGATCGCCAGCAGGGGAATCATCAACAGCCAGTGCAATGTCGGCCAGTGACCGAAGATCGGCAGCAGGATCGCGAGCACGACAAGGGTCGGCAGCAGCGAGAAGAAGCCCTCGATGACCTCGGCGATCGGCAGGGTGAGCCGCGGGAAGGCCAGCGACTGCACCAGAGACCGGTTGCCAGTGACCGACTTCGCACCGCGGCTCAGGCTCGAACTGAAGTACTCGAAGAGGAAGACGCCGGTGACCACGGTGGCTGGGTAGTCCGCGCCACGTCCGGGGCCCTGGAGGAGCCCGAAGATCAAGCCGTAGACGAGCGCATTCAAGCAGGGGCGCAACACCAGCCACAGGATGCCCAGCCGGTTATTGGCGAGGTCGGACTGCAGCCGGTATCTGGCGAGGGCGATGATGAAGTCCCGCCGGCCCCAGGTCTGCTGGAGATACTGGCCCAGCTTCGGTCTTGCACCTACCCGGTGCAGGCCGTGTTGAGCGGCGATGTCGGCCAGACTCATGCGGTACGCAATCCCATCGATACACGGCCGGACCGGCCTGCGGACTCGGTGATTCTACCGGACTGAGCGGGTTGCTCGCCCAATCGCGCCTCAGCTACGGGCACGGTTGGCAAGGTAATAGCCGACCAGGGCCTGCGTCGACGCATCCTGTGCGGCGAGTGCTTCGGTGTCCCCCGCGACGGCGGGGGCGATCTGCATGGCCAGTTGCTTGCCGAGTTCGACACCCCATTGGTCGAAGCTGTTGATGCCCCAGACGGTGCCCTGGGTGAAGGTGATGTGCTCGTACAGCGCGATCAACTGCCCCACCACCGACGGGGTCAGCGCCGGCGCCATGATCGAGGTGGTCGGCCGGTTGCCCGGGAACACCCGCGCCGGCACGATCGCCTCTGCCGTGCCTTCGGCCCGCACTTCTTCGGCGGTCTTGCCGAAGGCCAGCGCCTTGGTCTGGGCGAAGAAGTTGGCCAGGAACAGCTCGTGGACATCCGCGTCGCCGTCCATCGTGGGATGGGCGGGAGTGGCGACCGCGATGAAGTCGGCAGGGATCAACTGGGTTCCCTGGTGGATCAGCTGGTAGAACGCGTGCTGGCCGTTGGTGCCGGGCTCACCCCAGAAGATCTCGCCGGTCCCAGTCACCACCTCGGAGCCGTCAAGGCGCACGCCCTTGCCGTTGGATTCCATGGTGAGTTGCTGCAGGTAGGCGGCGAAGCGGTGCAGGTACTGCGCGTAGGGCAGGACGGCGTGGCTGCCGGCCTTGAAGAAGTTCACGTACCAGACGTTCAGCAGGCCCATCAGGGCCGGGACGTTCTGCGCCAGCGGGGCCTCGGCGAAGTGCCGGTCGATGGCGTGGAACCCAGCGAGGAAGTCGGCGAAGTTGTCCGGGCCGAGCGCGACGGCCAGCGAGGTGCCGACGGCGGAATCGACGGAGTAGCGCCCGCCCACCCAGTCCCAGAAGCCGAAGGCGTTGGCGGGGTCGATGCCGAACGCCGCCACCTTGTCCAGCGCCGTGGAGACCGCGACGAAGTGCTTGCTGACGGCGTCGGCGTCCATGCGCTCGGACCCGTCCACCGCGCCGGCTTCCCGGAGCTTCGCGAGCAACCACTCGCGGGCGATGCGGGCGTTGGTGAGAGTCTCCAGCGTGGTGAACGTCTTGGAAGCAACGATGAACAGCGTGGTGGCGGGGTTGAGATCGGCCGTCTTCTCCGCGACGTCCGTCGGGTCGATGTTGGAGACGAAGCGGCATTCCAGGCCGGCCTGCACGTAGGGCTTGAGCGCTTCGTACACCATGACCGGGCCGAGGTCGGACCCCCCGATGCCGATGTTCACGACGGTCTTGATCTGGGCGCCGGTGACACCCTTCCACTCCCCGCTGCGGACGCGGTTGGCGAAGTC
>JBBRIY010000325.1:0-3621 GCA_038220215.1 Propionibacteriales bacterium | reverse complement strand
TTGAAAGCACCCGCGGCTACATCGGCATCACGGGCCGTGCGGCCGGGGGTCTTGCCCGCGAGCTCCTCGGGGGTGTGGAGCCCGGCAGCATTCCGGGCGCGCGCGTGCGCGCGCGAGCCGGCCAGGTCGTGTCTGGCGAGGCGCCAGTCGAAATGAGTCGACCGGCTGAGCGCGAACATGGCTTCGGCCGGGCCGCCGGCGAACCGGCCGCCCCACAGACGTCCGGCTTCGGTGGGATCGGTCATCGATTCCCTTTCAACTGGTGTGCAGGTTCAGGAAGGATTCGGCCATCGCCGCGCCTCCGGCAGGGTCCCTTGTCACGAGAACGACCGTGTCGTCGCCGGCGATCGTACCGAGGACCGAGTCCCATCCCACCTTGTCGATGGCCGAGGCGAAGAACTGGGCAGCTCCCGGCGGTGTGCGCAGCACGGTGAGATTGGCCGAGCCCTCCGCCGACAGCAGGAGCTCGCCGCACAGCCGGGTGAGCCTGGCGAGCGTCGCAGGTGTACCCGGGGCGTGTTCGCCGGCCAGCAGCGCGTAGGCGAGTTCGCCGGTCGGCGTGCGTACGCGAACGGCGCCGAGCTCCAGCAAGTCCTTGCTGAGGGTGCCCTGGGAGACGGCGATGCCGTCGGCAACGAGCCGGGACGCGAGCTCCGTCTGGCTCCGGATCGCCTCCCGCTCGATGAGTTCCCCGATCCGTGACTGGCGGGCGTTCTTCGTCACCGGCGTTCTCGATTCGGTCATCGCTGCTCCAGGAGCGAGGGCAGCGCAGCGACAAAGGTGTCCAGCTCGGCGTCGGTCACGATCAGGGGCGGAGCCAGCCTCAGGACTGTCGGCCGGGGGGCGTTGATCACGAAGCCCGCGTCAAGGGCAGCTTCGGCGACGAGCGGGGCGATCGGATCAGCGAGCACGATGCCGCGCAGCAGTCCCCTGCCGCGCACAGCCATCACCTGGGGATGCTGCAGCGCGAGGATCTGCGCCGCCAGCCGGTCGCCGGCAGCGGTGGCGCGCTCCAGCAGGCCATCGCGCTCGATGATGCCGATCACGGCAAGCCCTGCGGCAGCAGCCACCGGGTTGCCGCCGAAGGTCGTGCCGTGCGAACCCGGCCCCAGGAGCGAGGCAGCAGCACCGGTGGCGACACAGGCCCCGATCGGGAAGCCGTTGCCCAGCCCCTTGGCGAAGGTGACGATGTCGGCCGTGACGCCGGAGGCAGCGCTGGCCAGCCAGGCGCCGCAGCGTCCAATGCCGGTCTGCACCTCATCGATCCAGAGCAGGGCACCGGCTGCCGTGGTGAGCTCGCGGGCTGCCCGCAGGTAGTCCGTCGGCGGCTCGACGACGCCGTTCTCGCCCTGGATCGGTTCGAGGATCACTGCTGCGATCGTGTCGTCGAGAGCTGCAGCCAGGGCTGCGGCGTCGCCGTACGGTACAAACGTGACGTCACCGGGGAGCGGCTCGAACGGCTCACGGTAGGCAGGGTTGGCGGTGAGCGCGAGGGCTCCCATGCTGCGGCCGTGGAACGCACCCTCCATGGCGATCAACCGGGTGCGTCCGGTGCGCCGGGTGATCTTGAAGCCCGCCTCGTTGGCCTCGGTGCCCGAGTTGGTGAAGAAGACCCGCGCCCCCAGCCCGGGGGCGTTCACCGTGACGAAGGACGCCAGACGCTCAGCCAGCGCGATCTGGGTGGGCGTTGCGAAAAAGTTCGACACGTGGCCGAGGGTCGACAGCTGCGCGGAGATCGCGCCCAGCACCTGTGGGTGGGCGTGGCCGAGGGCGTTCACGGCAAGGCCAGCCAGCAGGTCGAGGTACCGGTTGCCGTCGGCGTCCCACAGGTGCGCGCCCTCCCCTCGGACGAACACCCGTTTCGGCGGGCCGAAGGTGTTCATCAGGGATTTGGTGTACCGGGCAGTGAGCTCGGACTGGCCGCCGGACGCCTGGCTGACGGTCATGGGACCAACTCATCGACGGCCGTGTCGCCCAACGCCGAATCACCCAGCACCATCGTGCCGATTCCCTCGTCTGTGAATATCTCCAACAGCAGCGAGTGCGGCACCCGGCCGTCGATGACGGTCGCCTTCGGCACTCCCGCCTCGACGGCTGCCAGGCAGGCCTCCATTTTCGGGATCATGCCCGCTGCCAGCGACGGCAGCATGGCTGCGAGGTCCGCCGCGCGGATCTGCCGGATCACCTCTGTCGAGTTCGGCCAGTCGGCATAGAGGCCCGCGACGTCGGTGAGCACGATCAGGCGTTCGGCCCCCAACGCTGCGGCGATCGCGCCCGCGGCGGTGTCGGCGTTGACGTTGTGCACCAGGCCGTCCTCATCGGGAGCGACGGTGGCGACGACGGGGATGCGTCCGGCGTTGATCAGGTCGAGCACAGCCTCGGGGCGAACCTCCGTGACCTCCCCCACCAGGCCGAGGTCGATCTCCTTCCCGTCCAGCCGGATGCCCTTGCGTTCGGCTGTCAGCAGGCCGGCGTCCTCACCGGAGAGGCCGACGGCCAGCGGTCCGTGCGCGTTCAGGAGACCGACCAGTTCGCGGTTCACCTGGCCCATCAGGACCATCCTCACCACGTCCATCGCCTCGGGGGTGGTCACGCGCAGGCCGCCGCGGAACTCACTGGCGATGCCGAGCCGCTCGAGCATCGCCGAGATCTGGGGGCCACCACCGTGCACGACCACCGGCTTCACGCCCACCATGCGGAGGAAGACGATGTCCTGGGCGAAGGCCGCCTTCAGCGCGTCGTCGATCATGGCGTTGCCGCCGTACTTGATCACCATGACCTTGCCCACGTACCGCTCGAGCCAGGGCAGGGCTTCGATCAGGATGGCCGCCTTGTTGGCCGCGTCGATCATGTGGAGTACTCCGCGTTCTCTTTGACGTAGTCGTAGGTGAGGTCGTTGGTCCAGATGGCGGCGGCAGCCTCGCCGGCATGCAGGTGGACCTCGACCAGCACCTCCCGGCCGTTCGTCAGGTCGACCTCGGAGCGGTCGGCGCCGAGCTGGCCGTCGACGAACACCCGGACGCCGTTGAACGCGACGTCAACGTGCTCGGGGTCGTAGTCGGCCGGCACCGTCCCTGCCGAGGCCAGCACGCGGCCCCAGTTGGGGTCGTTGCCGAAGATCGCGCACTTGAAAAGGTTGCTGCGGGCGATGGCACGTGCGATGGCGAGGGCGTCAGCCTCCGTCGCAGCCCCTTCGACCCGGACTTCGATGTCGTGGGCCGAGCCTTCCGCGTCGGCGAGCAATTGCCTGGCAAGGCTGGCACACACCCCGGTAAGCGCCTCGGAGAACTCGGCAGGGTCGGGCGCGGACCCGGAAGCGCCGGAGGACAGCAGCAGGACCGTGTCGTTGGTGGACATGCAGCCGTCGGAGTCGGTGCGGTCGAAGGTGAACCCGGTCGCCGTGCGCAGGGCCTCGTCGAGCTGGGCCGCCTCGACGACCGCGTCGGTGGTGATCACGACGAGCATGGTCGCCAACGCCGGGGCGAGCATGCCGGCGCCCTTCGCCATTCCGCCGATGGTCCAGCCCTCCGGGGAGGTGTGCACCTCCACCTTCGTGACGGTATCGGTGGTGAGGATCGCCTCGGCTGCAGAAGGGCCGCCGGTGTGGGCGAGGTCCTGGGC
>JBBRIY010000324.1:0-3629 GCA_038220215.1 Propionibacteriales bacterium | reverse complement strand
GCGAGTTGCATGGCAGACCGACCCATCTCGAGGTAGGGGATCTGCATCGTGGTGAGCCGGGGCCTCAGGTAGGACGCGAGGTACTCGTCGTCGAAGGAGATCACCGAGAGGTCGTCCGGGATCCGGAGCCCCCGCTCCTGGGCGGCCTGGTAGATGCCCATGGCCACCCGGTCATTGGCCGCGACGATGGCGGTCACCGCGGTGTTCTCGAAGACCTCCTGGGCTCCGCGATAGCCGAAGTCGGGTTCCCAGTAGCGCCCGTCCACCTGGTGCGCGAACTCCCGGCCCGCCCCGGCCAGTGCGGCGTCCAGCCCGGCATACCGTGACCCGATGGTCACGGAGATCGCCGGGTCGAGCAGCGCGTCCGATCGTCCGATGAACGCGATCTGGGTGTGCCCGCGGTCAAGCAGGTAGCTGACGGCGTCGTGGCCGGCCTGGTACTCGTCAGGCAGGACGCACGGGTGCCCGGCCGTCGAGGTGCCGTTGACGATGACGACGGGGACCTCGGCCACCGTCGGCACCTCGAGCTGCTTCGCACCCATCAGCCCGAACACGATGCCGTCCGTCTGACGGTCGAGCATCAGGTCGAGCGCGCTGGCGATGCGGTCGACCCGCTGGCCGGACTCCGAGATCAGCACGATGTGATCGCGTTCCTCGGCTTCCTCCAGAAGGCCGCGGATCATCGCCGACGCATACCTGGTGATCGTCACCTCGTCGGAGATGAACCCGACCGTTCGGGTCTTGCCGAGGCGCAGCCCGCGCGCTGCCGGGTTGGGCCGGTACTTCAGCTTCTCGGCTGCCGTACGGACGCGTTCCGCCGCGTCGGCAGAGAGCCGTGTGTTCGGACGGTTGTTGAGCACCATGCTGACCGTCGTCATGGACAGCCCGGCGAGTTGCGCCACGTCGGCAAGGGTCGCCCGCTTCGCCATCTTTCCTCCACATCCGTGCTCGTGCCGGCCATGGTACCGGTACCACTTGCAGAAAGCTTTTAGCCGCCTCTTGCGTCTGCCTGCGAGGCGGTGCTACCTTCGTTTTGCTAAATCCTTTTAGCAGCCCAACGGAGCGGACCTGCGGAGGTCCCTGATGATCCCAATGGAGGTATCGTGCTCAAGCGCACAGCCAAGCTGGCCACCGCGACATTCGTGGCAACCGCCCTCACGTTTTCCCTCGCCGCCTGTGCGAAGGGCGGGGCTACCAGCACCAACGCTGCCACCCCCGGTGGCACCCAGACCCTGACGATGTGGACGCACAACGCCGGCAACAAGACCGAGCTGCCGGCAATCCAGCAGATCGTCGACGACTACAACGCCAGCCAGACCAAGTACAAGGTCGACGTGCAGGCCTTCCCGCAGGATTCCTACAACCAGTCGGTCGTCGCTGCCGCCGCAGCGAAGAAGCTCCCCTGCATCCTCGACATCGACGGCCCCAACGTGCCCAACTGGGCCTGGGCCGGCTACCTTGCACCGCTGGAAGGCATGGACGACGCACTCTCGAAGTACCTGCCCAGCGTGATCGGGAAATGGGCCGACAAGACCTACTCGTTCGGGTACTACGACGTCGCGCTCACCATGGTCACCCGGAAGTCGATCCTGGAGAAGTACGGCGTCCGAATCCCCACCGCCGACCAGCCCTGGACCAGCGACGAGTTCACCGCAGCCCTGAAGAAGATCCGGGACTCCGGCGACTTCACCTACCCCCTGGACATGGCCACCAGCTTCACCGGTGAGTGGTGGCCCTACGCCTACTCACCCTTCCTGCAGAGTTTTGGCGGCGACCTGGTCAACCGCGCGGACTACCAGTCGGCCCAGGGCGTGCTGAACGGCCCGGAAGGTCTGGCCTGGGCGAAGTGGTTCCGCAGCCTGGTCACCGAGAAGTACATCCCCCTGAAGTCGGGTGCAGACCCGGCAAAGGACTTCATGAACGGCAAGAGCGCCATCCTCTACAACGGCAGCTGGACGGCCGTCGACACGCGCAAGAAGTTCGGCGACGACATCCTGTTCCTGCCCAGCGTCGACCTGGGCAAGGGGCCCAAGATCGGCGGCGGGTCGTGGCAGTGGGGCATCTCGGCCAACTGCGCGAACCCTGAGGGCGCCCTGGACTACATGAAGTTCTCTGCCCAGGACAAGTACGTCGCCTCGGTCTCCAAGGCCACCACCAACATCCCGGCCACCGACGCGGCCGCGGCCATGGTTCCTGGCTTCGAGATCGGTGGAGAGAACGACATGTTCCGCCAGTACGCCAAGAAGTTCGCGGTGCTGCGTCCGATCAACCCGGGCTACCCGTTCATGGCCACCGAGTTCACCAAGACGGCCCAGGACATCCTGAACGGCGCCGATCCCCAGCAGGCGCTGGACACCGCCGCCAAGAACATCGACGCCAACCAGGAGTCGAACAACTACTTCCAGTGAACCGCCACGGCCGGACGGGAGTGGGTGTCACAGCCCGCTCCCGTCCCGGCCGACCTTCCCGAAAGGAGGACCGAGCGTGACCACCACAACGAATAGCCCCGCCACCACGGCACCCACCGCCCTGTCGGCTGCGAAGCGCGCCCACCGGCGCAGCGACCGACGCTCCACCACGACCGGCTGGCTGATGCTGGCGCCCGCAGGGGTGCTGATGATCACCTTCCTGCTGATCCCCATCGGACTGACCTTCGTCCTCGCCTTCACCAACGCCCGGCTGATCTCGCCGGAGCCGGCCAGGTTCATCGGGCTCGCCAACTTCACCCGGCTCTTCGACAACGAGACGTTCTGGCGCTCACTGATCAACACCGTGGTGTTCGCCGTCGTGATCGTGCCCCTCCAGTCGGCCATCGCCCTCGGCCTGGCCCTGCTGATCAACGTCAAGATGCGCGGCGTCAACTTCTTCCGCACCGTCTACTTCCTTCCCGTGGTCACCTCGATGGTCGTGGTGTCGATGCTGTGGATGTTCATGTACCAGCCGAACGGCCTGATCAACGCCCTGCTCGCCAAGGTCGGCGTCCAGGGCCCCGACTGGCTCGGCGACCCCCGCACCGCACTGATCGCACTCATCCTGATGTCGGCCTGGCAGGCCTGCGGGTTCCACATGGTGATCTGGCTCTCCGGGCTCCAGACCATTCCCGGTGAGCTCTACGAGGCCGCGTCGCTCGACGGCGCGAGCCCTTGGCAGCAGTTCGCGCACGTCACCTGGCCCGGCCTGCGGCAGACGGCGATCTTCATCCTGATCACCATCACGATCTCGGCATTCTCGCTATTCACGCAGGTCAACATCATGACCCAGGGTGGCCCGCTGGACTCGACCTCGACGGTCGTCTTCATGGCTGTCCGCACCGGCTTCCAGCAGCAGCAGACCGGCTACGCAGCCGCGATCTCGCTGGTGTTCTTCGTGATCGTGCTGGCGGTCTCCCTCGTCCAGCGCTACCTCACCAGAGACAAGGATGCGAAGCGATGACCGCCACCCTCTCCCATGTCGCCGACCAGAGCGTCACACAAGCCGGCGAACGTCCGGGCAGCACCAAGCATCTGGTGCAGAAGTCTCTCGGTGTCGTCCTGCGCGTCGTGCTGAGCCTGGTCTTCGGCCTCCCGCTGGTGTTCATGATCGTGTCCAGCTTCAAGCCGGACCTGCAGATCTTCGAGGACCTCGGCAGC
>JBBRIY010000323.1:0-3639 GCA_038220215.1 Propionibacteriales bacterium | reverse complement strand
GACATCAACTTGGCCGCGTCCCCCTCACTGACCCTGCCGTGAGGCCGGACGGCCACGATCGGCACGGCCTCGAGCAGGGCAGCCGTGGTCGACAGCCACTGCTCGGCCGGATCGGGAACCAGTGCCAGACGGTCGAGCGCGACCCCGGCCAGAGCGGCCGCCTCTGCCCCGAAGTCGGGCATGCCGACCACCCCGCACCAATGGCCCTCGCGCGACGGTTCTGCCAGCAGGGCGAGCAACAAGGCACCGGCGCCGGTGAGGCTGTAGGCCGCGCCTGGCTTCAGCCCTCCGTCCGGCAGCAGGGCTGCCAGTTCCGGATGGACGGGGAACGGAGCCTGCCGGATCCGGGCTTCCTTGACCGCAACCTGGGCACGGAGGCGTGCCAGGAGTTCGGTCCGCGGGAGCTCGGCTAGGGTCACCTACTGATGATCGAACACCCGTTCGATTTCGTCAAGCCCGGGGCCGCGCATCACACGCTCAGCTGAAGCTCACCTCGAGCTCAGCTCAGGAGCGCTGACCTCGCTAGCGGACGACACCCTTCAGGACCAGCAGCGTGGCGTACGTGGCCTGGCCGACCACGTTCGGATGCAGTGCTGTGGTGACGAACGGCGCACGGCTGTCGCACAGGCCATGCCCGTCGAATGCGCCGGCGACGGAGACGTAGGTCACATTCACCCCGGCAGCCCGTGCAGCGGCCGCTGAACCCTTGATCACGGTATTGAGCTGCGCTGCCAGACCGTTCACAACGGTGCGATCCGCGACCCCTACCGGACAGGCGAGCTTGGTTCCGTAGACCCGGGAACTGGTCCCGAAGAGCTCCGGGTAGCCGGTGATGAAGATCTTCGCCTGCGGCGCCCTGGCAGAAATGGTGGCGAGGATTTGGGGAATGCTCACCACCGTGTCGCTCTCGGTCACCCCGGCGAGTGCCGCGAGGGCCGCTTGGACTGCGGCAGAGAGTTGGTCGAAGTCGCAACCGGTCTGCAGGCAGCCGAGCTGGGAGAAGCCGGCGTCGTTGCCGCCGATGGTGAGGGTGACCGTACGGGTGGATGCGTTGAGCGCGCCCAACTGTGAATTCCACAGGTCCTTGGTCGTGGCCCCGCTACACGCAACGAAATCGAGGTTCTTGAGCTTGCGGAACCCGTTGAGGAGTTCCGGATAGGCAAGGTTGCTGCGCGCACACAACTGCGAGGCCGCATCGGACTTGCTCGGCAGCCCATAGCCGGCGGCGAAGGAGTCACCGAGTGCTGCGTAGCGATCGACGGTCACGACCTGCTGTGTGACGACCTGTGCTGCGACCGCCTGCGCCGGTGTGGCACCACCGACGATTCCTGCGAAGGTCAGTCCAAGGGCGAACAGCCCACCCATCATCCGCCTCATGGCGATTCCCCTGTCTCGAGACGGGAACTGCTCCGCGTGATGCCCGGGAGCATGCTCCCTGCTGCCCCGAAACTACTCCTGCCGAGCCCCAATGGGGAGCCCACCGGCGGGACGAATCGCAGCGTTGGACCGAGTTTGGAACCGTCCCCAATCCGGTCCACCAATCCGGTCCGCCCGGTCCAGCCAGGTCGCTTCGGCTTTTCGGTTCAGGGGCGTGGGTTGCCGGGACGGACGGGGAGCTCCCGGCCGGTCTGCAGCGCCACGATCATGGCATCCACGTGCAGGTCGACCACGACCGAGTCGTAGCCTCCCCGGGCCAATCCGAACTGGGCTGCATGCAGGTCATCGAGCGCTGCGGCACGGCTCTGGTCGTCGGTCGACATGGCGTAGGCCCGGTCGAGCGCCGCGTCCACGTCGGAGGCCAGGTAACCGGATCCCAGGGTGTGCGGAAAGCCCTTCGACATGTCGATCCGACCGCCCCAGCCCGCGGGGCCGCCACCCAGACGGCGCCCGCGCACCCAGAACATCAGCCACAGGGCGACGATGATCCCGACCACCACGACGCCGTAGATCCCCGCATTCATGTCGTCACTCCGCTCTCACGCTCAGTCCTCAGGGAGCATGTGTGGATAGTCGAGCCCGGTCGGGGACACGAGGGTCTCCTTGATCGAGCGCGGGCTCACCCAGCGCATCAGGTTCCACAGCGAGCCGGCCTTGTCGTTGGTGCCCGAGGCGCGGCTGCCGCCGAACGGCTGCTGACCCACCACGGCGCCGGTCGGCTTGTCGTTGACATAGAAGTTGCCGGCGGCATGGCGCAGGGCACGCGAGGCCTTGTCGATGGCACCCCGATCGGTGGCAAAGACCGCCCCGGTGAGCGCGTACGACGACGACGCGTCGACCATCTGTAGTACTTCGTCGTACTTCTCATCTTCGTAGACGAAGATCGCGAGGATCGGTCCGAAATACTCGGTGGTGAAGATGTCCTGCTGCGGGTTGTCGGAAACGATCAGCGTCGGCCGCACGTACCAGCCCTCACTCCGGTCGTACGTGCCGCCGGCGATGATGTCGGCGTCCGCAGAACTGCGCGCCTGCTCGATCGCTCCGGAGAGCTTGGTGAAGGCCCGCTCGTCGATCACGGCAGAGGTGAAGTTGGTGAAGTCGCGGACGTCGCCGACGGCCAGCGCCTCGGTCTGCGCCACCAGCTCGTCCTTGATCACGTCCCAGATGCTGCGCGGCAGGTAGCACCGCGATGCCGCGGAGCACTTCTGGCCGGAGTACTCGAAAGAGCCCCGGATCAAGGCGGTGATGAGGGCGCCCGGATCGGCGGACGGGTGGGCGACGACGAAGTCCTTGCCGCCGGTCTCCCCCACCAGCCGTGGGTACGCCTTGTAGTTGGCGATGTTGGCACCCACCTGGCCCCAGAGACCCTGGAAGACGCGGGTGGAGCCGGTGAAATGGATACCGGCGAGGTCGGGGTGGCTGAGCGCCGCGCTGGACACCTCGGCGCCGTGGCCGGGCACCATGTTGATGACGCCGTCGGGCAGGCCCGCGGCCTGCAGGTACTGCATCCACAGGTGCGCGGCGAAGGTCTGGGTCAGCGCCGGCTTCCAGACCACCGTGTTCCCCATCAGTGCCGGCGCCGTCGGCAGGTTGCCCGCGATGGCGGTGAAGTTGAAGGGCGTGATGGCGTACACGAAGCCGTCGAGCGGCCGGTAGTCCATGCGGTTCCACACCCCGGCTGAACTGATCGGCTGGTTGGCGTAGAGCTCCCTGGCGAAGGCGACGTTGAACCGCAGGAAGTCGATCAGCTCGCAGGCAGAGTCGATCTCCGCCTGCTGTGCGGTCTTGCCCTGGCCGAGCATGGTGGCTGCGTTCAACTCGTCGCGCTGGGGCCCGGCCAGCATTTCTGCGGCCCTCAGGAACACAGCTGCCCGCTCATCGAAGGGCGTGTCCGCCCAGCCGGCCTTGGCGGCCTGTGCCGCGGTGACGGCAGCCGCAGCGTCGGTCGCTGTGGTCTGGTGCACCCGGGCCAGCAGCGTCGAGTGGTCCGACGGCATGCGCACCTCGTGCACCACGCCTCCGGGACGTGGCGTCCAGCCGTTCCCGATCGCGCCGAAGACGTCGACCGGTTCCTCGGCGAGGAAGGCCAGCGTGCTCTTCAGGCTTGCGCGTTCGGGGCTTCCCGGCGCGTAGCCGCGAATCGGTTCGTTGACGGGGGCAGGAACTCGGGTGATGGCATCCACGAGATGCGACTCTACCGCC
>JBBRIY010000322.1:0-3642 GCA_038220215.1 Propionibacteriales bacterium | reverse complement strand
CTACGGGAGGCCAGCGCAGCCGGTGCTGCATGAGCACCACCTGGTAAGGGTTCCAGGTCGAGAGCGTGTAGCGCAGCACGAGTTCGTCACCGTCGGGGCGGGCGTCGAACAGGTACGGAGCGTAGGCGGCGCCGGTGCCGTCCGCCTGGCCGGGGAAGATCCGGTCGCCGACCGGGTCACCCTCACCGCTGGCCTTGATGAACCGCGTGAACGGGTCGTCGTGGGACATGCCGGTGGCGACCCAGTCGAGAAGTTGCAGCCGAGGCGACCACGGACCCCACGGATTGGCGGCGACGCGCAGGGTGATCGCCGGCCCGATCGGGTCCTCCGGTCCGGAGCCGGCCAGCATCAGGTAGGCCCCGGCCGCGGGAACCCAGCGCACCGACAGTTCCCCCAAAGCGGCAGGGCTGAACAGGGGAGCCGCGTCGTCCTCCCGCTCCGACCAGGCGTCGCCGTCCCAGTAGCGGACGCCGAGGTGGCCGTTGTCCCGTGCGGTCGCCAGCCGGGCGAGCGCCTCACCGTCGAGCTTGGCCAGGCGTGGCCCGGACGCGCGGTAGGGGCCGCTGCCCCAGATCAGCAGGTCGTCGCCGACGAACTGGGTGGACACGTTGATGAAGTGGCGGTCACTGAACGTGCCGAGCACCCGGAATCGCACCGGGGCGCGACGACTCGCCGGGTCGATCACCAGGCGCGGGTCCTCTGCGCGAGCAAGGACGGAGCGTCCCATCACCCGGCGGCGGTGGAAGTGGTTGGAGGTGAAGAAGCCGTACAGCTGACCCCCGGCGGAGAAGGCATCGAGCGGCACGTCGTACTCGCGCATCGTCGTCCGGCCGCCGACAAGTTTGAGCGGAGACCCGTGGAACCGGACGCCCGGCAGTCCCTGCCGCGGGCCCGTCTCCGTGATTTCCGCGATCGAGTCCCTCGTCGTGAGCCAGCGCCTCGTCCAGTGGGTGTCGCCGAACAGCAGGAAGCTGCGGCCGTGGTGCTCGAAGCGGACACCGAGGTCGGTGCCGCGGATACCGGCGCTGGACAGCGAACCGCTCAGGGTCGGGATCCGCTCGCCCCAGGGCGTCGGGGTGGCGTCCACATCGCCGGTCACCTGGGCCACCTTCACCGACTCCGGCCCCTCGTCGATGACGTCCGGATCGTGCAGGCGCAGGCAGGCGTTGCGTTCCCAGTGGCCCCGCGGCGCGCGGTGGTAGCTGAAGACCGAGCCGTCCTCGTCGGTGAGGGCCTGACCCCAGCCCGACGCAACGAAGGTGGCCACCGCCCGGAGGCGGGAAGAATCTGCACCAAGATCGGCAGCGGTGGGCGGATCTGGCCTTTCGGGGGCATCGGCGTGCAGATTCGTCGCATCGGTCGGCTGCCACCCGCTCGCGTCGAAGCGGTAGGCGGCGGTCCGGTCACCCTCAGGAACCGAGGCAACCAGCGCGCGGCCGTCGCGGGTGAGCCAGCCGGGTCCGCTGGCCTGCTCCGTGACGGTGCCGATGCGCACCCAGGGACGGTCGGGACGGTCGAGCTGGCGCCGGTAGTGGCCGAGGCGCGATCCGTCGAGGACGACGACATCCACCCAGCACGGGCGGACGGGCCGTTCCACCAGGGCAGAACCCTGGCGGATCAGCCAAAGGCCGGTCATCACGATGCGCTGGTCACCTGGCCGTCACGGCCCCGGCTGCCGGCTCGGGCACTGGCGCCAACCGATGCCCGGGCAGCAGTCCGACACCGAGGACGAGGAGGACGGCCATCGCCGGGAGTTCGATCCCGATGCCCAGCAGGGTGCCGACGGTGCCGGCCGGGTAGTCGTCGAACCACGGGTAGCCGAGGAAGACCACGAACAACGCTGCGCCGACCAGCAGTGCGGTGCGCCCGCCCAGCAGGAGGTACCAGCAGGCAGCGAACACCAGCCACAGCTGGTGGTGCGGCCAGGAGATCGGCGAGACGGCGACCGAGAGGGCGCCGACGGCCAGGGCCGCGGCCAGCGGGCTGCCGTCCCGCAGGTGCCGTGCCGCCTGCCAGTACGCCAGCACCCCGACAGCCGCAGCGACGGCCAGCCAGATCAGCGTCGTCGGGGCACCGTCGGGCAGCTGCCTGCCCAGCAGGCCGAGCAGGGACTTGTTCACGGTGGAGTCCGTCCGGCCCACCCTGCTGGTCTGCCAGAGCTTGTCGGTCCAGTAGGACAGCGACGCAGCCGGCAGCACCAGCCAGGCGATGCCTGTCGCACCGACGAAGGTCCCCGTGCAGATTGCCGCCTGGCGCCACTGCTTCGTGAACAGGTAGTACGGCACGAACACCAGCGGGGTGAGCTTGATGGCGGCAGCGATGCCCACGAGGATGCCCTGCCAGCGACGCGGTAGCAGGTGGTCGAACAGCGCAAGCGCGATGACGAAGAGACTCACCTGGCCCACGATCAGGTTGTGCAGGAACGGATACGAGAGCATCACGGGGATCGAGAGGCCGGCCACCCAGGAAGCCTGGGAGGTGCGGCTCACCGAACCTCCGACAGCGCCCCGCCCGGACGTGCGGACAAGGAGGAGGAGGCAGCCGAGCGTGACGACGAAGGTGAGGGTGGTCCAGATGACCTTCGCCGAGGTGGATTCCAGGAGGGCGACCGGCACGAGGATGAGGGCGGCGAAGGGTGGGTAGGTGAAGCCGAGGCCGTGGACGGTGGGGTGGACGTAGGTGTAGGAGTACAGGTCCTGGCCTGCCAGCGCCGAGTTGACGGCCCCGCGATAGATGTCGAGATCGCCGAGCAGTCCCGCCGTGGGGTTGCCGGCGAGCGTGACCACGAGCATGACGCCGACGGCCACAGCCACCGCGGAAAGGCCAGCAGCGAGGATCCAGGCACGCGGAGCGGTGGCGGTTGTCGCGCGCACGGCGCACCTCCCGTTCCCGCTTGCCCGGTGTCGACTGGGCGCAACCCTAACCGGTTCGCAGTGGCCTGTCTGGCACCCGGACGGAGGACAGAGCGCCCTCAGACCTCCGGGCGCCGGGCACCGCGCTCGAGCGCAAGCGGACGGTGACGCGGGGTCCTTCCAATATGGACCGAACCGCCGGCCTCAGCCGTGAACAGCCGCGCCCCCTCGGGGATGAGCTGCAGTTCGGTCACCACCTGGGCGAGGCGGGACACCTGGGCGCGCAGCCCGTCCAGCTCGGTCTCGAGGGCGATGATCCGGCGGACGCCCTCGAGGTTGATGCCCTCGTCCTGGGAGAGGTGCTGGATGTGGCGCAGCTTGGCGATGTCACGCAGCGAGTACCGCCGGCCACGACCCCGGGCGCGTCCGGGCACCACGAGGCCGAGCCGGTCGTAGCCGCGCAACGTCTGGGGGTGCATCTCGGCCAGTTGGGCGGCGACGGAGATCACGAAGATCGGGGCGTCGGCGTCCATCCGGTCGGGGAGCAGGTCCATCAGTGGCTCCCGAGCAGGTGCTCGCGGGGGTCACCGCCGCCGGCCTTGGCCTGGAACTCGACCAACGCCGCCCGTGCCTCCTCCGAGAGATGGCGGGGAACCTGGACGTCCACGGTGACCAGCATGTCGCCGTCGGCCGCACCACCCTTGACGCCACGCCCGCGGACGCGGAACGTCCGACCGTTCGGCGTTCCGGCCGGCACCTTCAGGCGCACGCTGGCGCCGTCGAGGGTAGG
>JBBRIY010000321.1:0-3650 GCA_038220215.1 Propionibacteriales bacterium | reverse complement strand
GATGGCCACCTGACCCAGGCCGAGGCCGGGGGCACGCAGTCCGACGCCGGCGGTGCCCCACGTGTTCATCGCCATGTGGTGGTGGTAGCCGCCGGCAGAGACGAACAGCGCGCCGGGCAGCTCCGCGGTCACGTCGAAGCCGAGGGCGTCCACGTAGAAGTCCTTGGCCTTGGCTGTCTCGCCGACCTTCAGGTGCACGTGGCCCACGACCTGCGCCTGGCTTCCGACCAGTGCGGGACGATGATCGGGAGCCGTCTGGACGAAGTTGCGGGCGTCGTCGGTCAGGTGATCGGCCAGGAACTCGTTCGGGTCGAGGGAGAGCGTGGCCATGCGTACCTGGTCGCCGTCCCACGTCCACTGGTCGCGGGGACGGTCGACGTACAGCTCGACGCCGTTGCCCTCCGGGTCGTCGAGATAGAACGCCTGCGACACGAGGTGGTCGCCACTGCCGGTGTAGAGCTCAGGATTGCTGGTGGCGACAGAGGCGAGGACGGTGGCCAGCATGGCGACGTCCGGGTGCAGCAGCGCGGTGTGGAACAGGCCGGCGCTTCTCCGCTCACCCCTGGGCAGGTCGGGGCGGTGCCGCAGGACGACGAGTTCCTGGCCGGCGCGGCCGAGGCTGACCGTGCCGGCACACTGGCCCACCGGCTCGAGCAGGAGGACGTCGGAGTAGAACCTCGTCATCCGGTCGAGGTCGGCGACGTCGAGCGCCACCTGTGACATCCGGGTGTCCGCCGGAAGCTGCTGGGTCATGGGTTCCTCCTGCTCTAGTTGACCATTCAACCACATTTCCTGTCGGAGTGTTCCTTGGCTGATCCACAGGATTCGTTAATGAAGATCACAGATCCCGGGGGTTGAGTAGGGATCACGCAGGAAGCCGAGACCACAACGGGAGGCAGATGACAGCACACAGCCTGATTTCCCCAATGCATCGCGGCCCCGCCAAGTTCCCTGGCGGGGCCGCTGCTGCGTCGACGGACCCCTACCCTGTTGCACATGCCGATCCCCTGCCGCGAGCCGTGACGTGGAGGTCCTCCTCCTCGGCACCGGAGCCGCCGACGGCATCCCGAATCCGTTCTGCTCCTGCGCGACCTGCACCGACCACCGCGAGCGTGGCGAGCTGCGCACCCCCACCTCCGTCCTGATCGACGGCCGTCTGCTGGTCGACCCCGGCCCCGAGGCGCCGCGGCAGGTGTCCCGCTACGGCCGCGACCTCACCGGCCTTGTCGCCGTGCTCGCCGGCCACGCCCACAGCGACCACCTCGACCCTGCGATCCTGATGCACCGCAGCTGGGTCACGCAGTCGCCTCTCGAGGTCATCGGCCCGGAGCCTGTGGTGGCCTGGAGCCGCCAGTGGCTGGACGGGGACCAGACCGCGATCAACTTCCGGACCGTGACCGCCGGCGACACCGTGGATGTCGCCGGTTACCGGGTGAGCGTGCTGGCGGCCAACCATGAGGCCTTCGGCGAGGCCTGCTGCTACCTGATCGAGGACGACTCCGCCTCCGTCCTGTACGCGACTGACACCGGGCTGCTGCCGGAATCGACCCTTGCCGCGCTGGCCGGGCGTCGCGTTGACCTGGTGCTTCTGGAGGAGACCTTCGGGCAGCGCACGGACAAGGGCGATCGCCATCTGCACCTGGCCACGTTCGCCACGACGGTCGCGCGCCTGCGGGAACTCGGCACGATCACAGCCACGACCCGGGTGGTGGCGGTGCACCTCGCTCACGACAATCCCCCGCGGGCGCGGCTCAGCGCCGAACTCGCTGAGTTCGGCGCCGAGGTGCTGGCTGACGGAACGGTGATCACGCTGGGTTGACCGCGTTCCCCGGAATGGGACAACCGGATTTGCACTCCCGTCAGCGGCTTCGGCCGAATTCGGCTCAGTTTCGCCAGCGCGAGTGCAAGACCAGTCGCGTCCGGATCAGGCGCTGACCAGCCGGCGACCTGATGGACGCCGCTCCAGGTGGGCGGCCGCGGCCAGTTCGATACGGGCTGCCCGCCGCAGGAGGGCTGCGGCGAAGAACCGCGTGCGGGCGGGACGGACGACCTCCTCGTGCTCGGGAGCGGCCGGGAGGGCCGAGGTGTTCTCGGTTGCGGTGTGCTGCAGTACGGGGGCATAGGTGATGAACATGGACATGGTTGTCTCCTCAGATGTGGTTTGTCGTGTCCTGCGGTCAGGCCACAGGGCGGGTACTGCGTCGCACGATCAGCTCGTGCGGCAGGATGATCCGGCGGTCCTTCCGCTCGGGATCAAGCAGGAGTTCGGCGGCAAGGCGGCCCTTGTCGCGGACAGGTTGTCGAATGGTGGTGAGTCCGGCCTCGGCGGTTTCCGGAAGGCCGTCGAATCCGGTGACCGAGACGTCCACACCGGGAACCAGGTCTCGCTGGCGCAACGCGTCGAGGAAGCCGAGGGCCATCACGTCGCTGATCGCGACAACAGCCGTCGGGCGGTCGGCGCGGTCGAGCACGAGGGCGCCGGCGGCCTTCCCTGCGGACCGTGAGTTCGTGCCGACCGGTACGACTGTCACATCGAGGCCCTGCAAACCTTCGAACAGGCCCGAGAGCCGCAGGTCATCGGAGAACAGGTAGCCCGCGTGTTCGTCCACCAAGGCGCGAAACTCGTCCGGCCGGTACTCCACCATCCGGGGCTGACCCGGGTAGGGCGTCTCAACCAGCAGGAACACCCGACGGTGACCCAGCCGGCGCAGGAGGGCTGCCATCTCGAGCGCGGCGGCGTGGTCGTCGATCACCACGTAGTCACCCTTGCCCTCGGCATCGGCCCGGGTCGCCAGCGTGCAATACACCGTCGGCAACCCGCGCTCGCGGGCCCTGATCATCGCGGGCTGATCACCACACAGCCCGGCGATCCCGTCCACCGCAGCGTCCTGCACCGCAGCGAGCGCCTCATGGTCGCCCGCCGGCACGCTGAGCAGCATGATGCTCGCCCGGCTCTTCTCCATGACCTCACTGAACGCCGCCAGCCAGGCCACTGTGAACGGGTCGGAGAACGCGTAGGACAGCCGCTCTTCGAACACAACGGCGAAGGTGTTGGTCTTTCCCGAGCGCAGCTGCCGGGCGATTGCGTCCGGACCGGTGTAGCCCATCTTCGCCGCGCGCTGGAGGACGCGTGCCCGCAGGTCCGGCGACAACTGGTCGGGGCGGTTGAAGGCGTTGGAGACCGTCATGACCGACACCCCCATCACCTTGGCAATGTCCTGCTGGGTGACCCTGACCATCTCTTCCACCTCCTCGTTCTACGACTACCTCAATGGTGTTCTTTATCGTTACAGAGAACAAGGGTCTGAGCGTCTGTATCGTTAAAGATGTTGGCCGGGTCCGGACGGGGCCTGCGATACTCGGCGGATGACGAGCCGGATCTCCCACACCACCATCGACTGCGAGGACGCGTACGCCCTCTCCAACTGGTGGAAGAAGGCGCTGAAGTACATCGACGACCCGGACGACCCCAACCTGCCCGGCCACCAGGAGTGCCTGATCATCCCGAAGGGTGAGGGTCCGCGCCTGCTGTTCATCGAGGTGCCCGAGGCCAAGTCCGTCAAGAACCGGCTGCACTTCGACCTGCGTCCCACCGATCGCACCCGCGACGAGGAGTTCGACCGGCTGCTCAAGCTCGGCGCCAAGTACGT
>JBBRIY010000320.1:0-3651 GCA_038220215.1 Propionibacteriales bacterium | reverse complement strand
TTCGTGCGGAACTCGACGCGTTGCCGCTGGTCGAGCGCACCGGCGTGGAATGGGCGTCCACGAACGGCGCCATGCACGCCTGCGGTCACGACGTGCACCTCGCCGCACTGTGGCTGCTGCTGCAGGCAGCGCGCCGCGTCGACACGCTGCCGGTCGGACTGGTCGCCCTGTTCCAGCCGCGCGAGGAGACTCAGCCCTCCGGAGCGGAGGACGTCGTCACGTCCCAGCTGCTCGCGGAGCAGCAGGTGTGCGCCGTGATCGGTGGCCACGTGCAGCCAGGGGTTCCCGGCGGCGTGATCAGCACCGGTGTGGGGGCCGTCAATGCCGCGGCCGACCAGTTCGACATCGTCGTGCACGGAGAACCGGCCCACGGGGCGTACCCGCACATGGCCATCGACCCGATCCCGATCCTCGCCGCCATTGTCACCGGCCTGCAGGAGCTGGTGAGCCGGACCATCGACCCGGTCCACCCAGCGGTGATCACGGTCGGACGCATGCAGGCCGGCACGGCGCACAACATCATCCCGGAGAGCGGGTCCCTGCACGGGGTGATCCGCACCATGTTCGAGTCCGACCGCACCCACCTGCACGCATCGATCCGCCGCCTCGTCGAGCACACCGCCGCCGCACGCGGCGCACGAGCAGAGGTGAACCTTATCGTCGGCGACCCGGTGCTGAGCAACGACCGCCGGCTAGTGCAACTGGTGGACCCGCTGCTGACCCACCTGGGTATGCCGGTGGCACACGAACCGTTCCGTTCCTGTGGCGCTGACGACTTCTCGCACTACTCCCGGATCGCGCCGATCCTGATGATGTTCGTCGGCACCGGAGCCCCCGCCAGCGGTGCGCGGCACCGCGTCGGTCTCCACCATCCGACGTTCCTGCCACCGGAGGAATCGATCCGGCACCTGGCCCTCGGGCTGGCCGCCGGCTACGTTGGCGGCGTCCAGCTCGCCCAGCGTAACTAGCGCTGGCCACTGCTCCTGCGAACGACTCGGCAAGAATGTCGAGAACCGGCGACCGTCATCGTTCTTCCATGCCCCACGCGGAGCCGAAACCCACCGGCTGGGGACCACCGAGGAGATCGAGGTAGGGAACGGCGTCGAACGACTCCGGCCCGCGGACGCCGGTGCCCGACCAGGCGCCGGTTGCCAGCAGCTCGAGCGCAACCACCGGGTTGATCGCCGTCTGCCACACCACGCACTGCGCACCGAACTCCGCCATCGACCACTCGTTGTCGACCACGTGGTACAGGTAGGTCTTGCGCGGGTTGCCGTCCTTGCCGGTGCCTGTCACGTACAGGCCGGCGCAGGTCTTGCCGGTCATCCGCGGCCCGATGCTCGCCGGTTCGGGCAGGACGGCAGCCACCACGTCCCGGGGTGACACCTCCACACCCTTGACCCGCACCGGAGTCGTGGAGTCCAGGCCGAGGGCGTGCAGGGTCTTCAGGACCCCGATGAACTCATCCCCCAGGCCGTACTTGAACGTGACGCGTTTCGCATCCACCCAGCGCGGCATCAGGAGCACCTCTTCGTGCTCGACGTTCACGCACTCGACCGGGCCGATCCCGTCGGGGAAGTCGAAGACCTCGGGCTCGCTGAACGGGGGCGTCGTGTACCAGCCCTTGCCCCGCTCGTAGATCACCGGCGGGTTGAGGCACTCCTCGATGGTGGTCCAGATGGAGAAGCTGGGCGCGAAGATCTCCTCGCCGTTCTCGTCGGTCACAACGAGGTTGGCCCCGTCGCGCGTGCCGAGCTCCTCGATCTCGCTGAACAGGTGGTCGGCCGCGTAGCGCGCGAACACGTCCGAAAGTCCCGGCTCAACGCCGATCCCCACCAGTGCCAGCCGTCCGGCCCGCTCCCACGCCTCGGCCTGGGCGAACTGTTCGTCGCCGAGCTTCACGCCGACGTCGCTGTACGGCTTGTCCGGGTGCGGGTGCGAACGGCTCATCGCCATGTCCAGGTAGTCGGCGCCGGCGGCGAACGCGCCGGTGAAGACGCTCATCACGAACCGGGGGTCGACAGCGTTGAGCACGTGCGTGATCCCGTGTTCGCGCACGAGGCCGCTCACTGAGTCCGGGTCGGAGGCATCCACCCTCGCGGCCACGAAGCGTCCGCCACCACCGGAGGCCTCCGCCGCCGCCACCGACTTCTCCGCACGGGCGAGGTCGTAGTCGGCCATCACCAGCGTCTCGAAGAACCCCCGCCGGGCGGCGATCCGGGCGACGGCGTCCCCGACCCCGCCAGAGCCCACAACCAGAATGCGCATCACAGCGCTTCCTTTCTCCTTGATCCGATTCGGCGCCGCGCGCCGATCAATTGGCCGAGGCCCACGATGGCGAGGGCGCCGAAGAACATGACGGTGCCGACGACGTTGATCTGCACCGGGGTGCCGCGCTGCGCCGCTCCCCAGACGTACATGGGGAAGGTGACCGTCGTGGCCCCTGCGTTGAAGTTGGTCACGATGTAGTCGTCGAAGCTGAGCGCGAAGGCCAGCAGTGCCCCGGCAGCGATGCCGGGGGCGACCAGCGGGAACGTCACCTTCCAGAACGCCTGGGCCGGTGTCGCGTACAGGTCGGCGGCAGCCTGCTCCAGCGCAGGATCGAGGGACGCGACGCGCGCCTTCACGGTCACCACGACGAAGGAGACCGTGAACAGGATGTGCGCGATCAGGATGGTCACCTGGCCCGACGGGATGCCTATCGCGATGAACAGGGTGAGCAGCGAGGACCCCATGACCACCTCTGGCGTCGCCATCGGGAAGAACACCAGGAGGTTCGTCGCGGAGCGTCCGCGGAAGCGGTACCTGCCGAGGGCGAAGGCCGCCATGGTGCCGATCACCGTCGACACGAGCGCCGCAACGACCGCCACCCACAGGCTGAGCCCGAGCGACTCGCAGAGCCCGGCACTCGCGCAGGGGTTCAGCCAGGCGTCGAAGGAGAACTGGTTCCACTCGTAGTTGTAGCGCCCGTTCGGCTTGTTGAACGAGAACAGGGTCACCACGAGGTTGGGAAGCATGATGTAGGCCATCACGAGCAGGCCGACGATCACGATGAGGTTGCGCCTGAGCCAGGTCATCACACCAGCTCCTCTGTCCCGGCCGCACGGACGTAGCCGGCGACGAGGACGATGATCGCTGCCATCAGGATGAAGGACAGTGCCGCGGCGATCGGGTAGTCCAGCACCCGCAGGAACTGGGCGTCGATGATCTGCCCGATCATGACCGTCTGGGTGTTGCCGAGCAGGCGGGAGTTGATGTAGTCGCCGGCTGCGGGGATGAAGGTGAGCAGCGTCCCTGACACGACGCCCGGCAGCGAAAGGGGCCAGATGACCCTCCAGAAGGTCTGCCAGCCGTTGGCGTACAGGTCGCCGGCAGCGTCGAGGAGCCGTACGTCCAGGCGCTCGAGGATCGTGTACAGCGGCAGCACCATGAAGGGCAGGAAGTTGTAGATCAGGCCGCAGATCACGGCGAACTGCGAGCCCAGCAGCGAGTTGTTGTCGGTCAGCCCCACGGCCTGGAGGACGTTCGTCAGCCCGGTCGCCCGGAAGAACCCGGTCACCGGGCCGTTGTCGGTGAGGATGATCTGCCAGGCCAGCGTCCGGATCAGGAAGTTGGTGAAGAACGGCGCAACCACCAGCACCAGCAGCAGGT